>NZ_FOMM01000008.1:0-250413 GCF_900112625.1 Methylobacterium sp. 13MFTsu3.1M2 | reverse complement strand
TACCGCTGGCGCAAGGAGTACGGCGGCCTCCAGGTCGACCAGGCCAGGAAGATGAAGGATCTGGAGTGCGAGAACGCGCGGTTGCGCCGGCTCGTGACGGACCTGTCCCTGGAAAAGCAGGTGTTGGCGGACGTCGCTTCGGGAAACTTGTTCTCTATTCGGGGTTCATCGGTCAACGCCCTCTCGTGCGCATCCTGGTTCGACGCGTGATCGGTCCTGTGGAGCTCTTGCTTCTCTCCGAGGTCAGCGAACGCCGCCTCCTGATGGGGTTAGAGGGAGTGGGCGGATCCATCTAAGCCGCGCGCTCGGCAGAACCGACGCTCGAGTTTCCTCGGTCTCACCCGCTCCGGTCGTCCCCACAGGGACCTCCTCCACGCCGGAGGAGCTCGGTGTGCTTGATGCTGGTCCGTTAGCCTCAGGCTGCTGCCGCTGCCCCGGCCGACCAGCGGAAGTCCTTCTCGTCGCGCCACATGCGATGCAGCACGATCGCCAGCTTGCGGGCGACGGCCACGAGGGCCTTCTGCATGCCTCTGCGCTTGGCCACAGCCAGCCCCCACACCTTCAGTGAGGACAATCGAACCCGAGGGCCAGTCAGCAGCACGAGCGCGGCCTCATACAGTGCGGCGCGCATCATCGTGTCGCCGCACTTCGAGACCCGGCCGACCCGCATCGTCTCGCCGGACTGGTAGAGCCGCAGCGTCAGACCGTAATGCGCCCCGACACACTGCGATCGGCCGAAGCGGGCCGGGTTGTCGACGCAGGTACGGTAGGTCAACGCCACGACCGGCCCGACGCCGGGCGCGGTCATCAAGCGCCGGCAGACCGGGTCGGTGCGGACCTGATCCAACAGCATCTTGTGCAGCTTGGCGAGTTGGGTCCGCAGCGCCGAGCGCGCCTCCAACAGCGGCAGAACCACGGCCGCGACGAAGGGCAGATCGAGCACGAGGTCGCGCACGCGTTGCTCGAACCCGGCAGCCCCCACGACACCGACTTTGAGGCCGAAGTTGCGCAACTGGCCGCGCAGGTCGCTCTCGATGTCGTAAGCCTTGCGCTGAAGCAATTTGCGCGAGGTCAAGAGCAGGCGGCGTTGCTGACTGGCAGGCGTTTTGACGTGGACCGGTTTGAACAGGCCGACCCGCATCATCTGAGCTATGCCCATAGCATCGTTGCGGTCGGTCTTGTTGATGCGGGCCGAGAGGGCCGCATGCATGTGGCGGGTCTCGACGCAGATCGCCGGCAGTCCGGCTTCGACCAGGCCGGCGTAGAGCCACGGCGAGAGCGGTCCCGCCTCCAGACCGACACGCGCGTAGCTTGGCCCAGGTCGATCAAATGGCGGCCGATCACCTCGGGATGACTCTCGACGGTGGCCCGGTGCACGACCTTACCATGGGGATCGACGATGCAGATCGTGGTCTCCTTCACGGAGACATCGAGGCCGACGTGGTGCTGCTCGCTCATGGTGGGCTCCGGGATTGGATCGAAGCGCCATTATGCCGCCGCTTCCGCTGCGCGAGGCGCCCCGAATACCCCATCTAGCCCCCGAGCGACGCCGGCAAGCGGTCGACGGGATCCGGGAGAAGTACGGCTTCTCGGAACGTCACGCCTGCCGGATCGTCGGCCAGCACCGGGGCACGCAGCGCTATGTGCCGACCGTGCTGGCCGACGAGGATGGGCTGACCCGCGCCATCGTCGCCCTGGCGTCCGAGTACGGACGCTACGGCTATCGCCGTGTCACCGCGCTGCTGCAGGCAGCCGGCTGGCGGGTCGGCAAGGATCGGGTTCAGCGCATCTGGCGTCGCGAGGGGCTGAAGGTCCCCAATCGACAGAGGCCCCGCACCCGCCTTTGGCTGAACGACGGCTCGTGTGTGCGACTACGGCCGCTCCACCGCAATCACGTTTGGAGCTTCGACTTCGTGCAGGCCCAGACTCACGACGGGCGGAGCCTGCGCATCCTGACGCTGATCGACGAGCACACCAGGGCCTGCCTGGCGCTGAAGGTGGCGCGGCGCATCAACAGCCTCGGCGTGATCGAGGCGCTGGCCGACGCTATGTGCCTGCACGGCATCCCGGAGCACATCCGCTGCGATAACGGCCCTGAGATGATCTCGAAGGCACTGCGCAAATGGGTCGCCAAAGCTGGCTCGCAGATCCAGTATATCGTGCCGGGCTCACCGTGGGAGAACGGGTACTGTGAAAGCTTCAACGGCAAGCTGCGCGACGAGTGCCTGCGCCAGGAGATCTTCTAGCGCTCAAGGAAGCCCAGGCCGTGATCGCCCTCTGGCAGAACACCTAAAACCGCGTCCGGCCGCACTCGTCCCTGGGCTATCGGCCACCCGCGCCTGTCAGCTACCCGGATCTGGCCTTCCGGCTACCCATGGCAGCGGCCGTGCATTAGCCTCTCACTCGGCTCGGTCCAAAATGCCGGTCAGGTCACGCAGCGCGTAGAAGGTCGTGCGCCTCCCCCAGCAGCTCTTCCATCCTCAGATCGTAGTGGAGTGAACTCAAGCGTCCGGAAGACATCGATCACTCAAGCATAAGGGCTGCAGTCCGTTCCTTTCTTGGGGGCGTTCTCTCTTTCGCGTGGTACACATCGGTGGTACACACGGGTTCAAGGACGACGCAGAATGACCCTGTCTGTCAGCGGGTTAGCAGGTGTGGCAATCGAGTGGGGTCTGAATCCCCCCCTCTCCGCCACGTACTTGAATTTAATCGTTGATTTAACTGAGTCTTCTGACGGGGTTGCAGTAGCCGGCCCACATTGCGCCCCACATTTCGAAACGGCTTGTACCGGATGTGGATGGACGATGTGCCCGCGCGCGAGCGAGGGCGAACTCGTTGCTCGCTATCATTACCAAGGCCGATTTCTTCGAGAGTCATTCTGATAGCGCAGCCGGGTGAGGACCCATGCGACAGCGGTCATGCTCGCTGCCGGACACATGACTATAGAGATTGGGAGTTCAGATCCGCCCACCGACAGTCAGCGTGAGAGGGCGAGTCGCATCCCCGATGACCGGCTCGATCTTGCCCCAGAAGAACGCCGAGTACTGCTCCGCGCGATCGGCCGGGCCGGCGTAGCCAAGTTGGTCAGAGGCCGACCTCGGCGAGTTTTGGCTCGCGACTGCCGATGGTACGCTGATAGGCGAGCGCGAGATGCTCGCCGAGCGCGTCAGCCAGTATCTTCTCACATCGAGTATGGGTGGTGTCTCGTGACCTGACCGGCTGGCTTTGGACCGGGCTGATTGAGAGGATCAGCCAGGACCGAAGGCGTCGGACATGCGGCGAGGTCAGAAGACGAGCGGGGAGCAGGTCGTGCTGAAGCTGCGCCAGATCGAGGTGCAGACGGCACAAGGCAAAAGCTTGGCGCTGGCGTGCGAGGAGGCGGAGATCTCTGAGCAGAGCTACGACCGCTGGCGCAAGGAGTACGGCGGCCTCCAAGTCGACCAGGCCAGGAAAATGAAGCAGTTGGAGCGCGAGAACGCTCGGTTACGGCGGCTCGTGGCGGACCTGTCTTTGGAAAAGCAGGTACTGGCGGACGTCGCCTCGGGAAACTTGTAGCCCTCGAGCGACGCCGGCAGGCGGTCGATGGCATCCGGGAGAAGTACGGCCTCTTGCGAACGTCACGCCTGCCGGATCGTCGGCCTGCACCGGGGCACGCAGCCCTACGTGCCCACGCTACGTGACCACGCTACGTTCCCACACTGCCGGCCGACGCGGATGCGCTGACCCGCGCCATCATGGCCCTGGCGTCCGAGTACGGGCGCGACAGATACCGCCGTTTCACCGCGCTGCTGCAGGCAAACGGCTGGCCGGTGGGCAAGGATCGGGTTCATCCTTCGAGAACCTCAGGATGAGGGCATCTGGCCTCGCGAGGGGCTGAAGGTCCCCCAGGAGCACCGGCCGCGCAGCCGTCTCTGGCTGACCGACGGCTCATGCGTGCGACTGCGGCCGCTCCGCCGCAGCCATGTGGGGAGCTTCGACTTCGTGCAGGCGCAGACACATGACGGGCGCAGCTTGCGCGTCCTGACGCTGATCGATGAGCACAGTCGGAGATGCCTGGCGCTGAAGGTGGCCCGACGCATCAACAGCGTAGGTGTGATCGAGACGCTGGCCGATGCGATGTGCCTGCACGGCATCCCGGAGCACATCCGCTGCGATAACGTCCTACGTAGCGAGGAAGGACGGCTGGCCAGGCAACAAGTCTCCGTCCGCGAACATGCGCCCGCGGTGTGTTTGTCGTCAATGTCGATCCAGGCGGCTCCTGCCGATCCGGAAGAACTCTCGGCCATAGCGAACACAGGATCCAGCCGATGCATGCGGCACCGTGGTCCTCACCGTCCTCAACACGAGATGTCGATCCAGGCAGGAGACCCGAGCATTATCTACAGGGTCGTGGTTCTCACGCCCTCACGGCTCTGCTGAGAGGGGTTCTCCCACCTGGCACCGGTCCCTCGACGAAGGGCCGGTAGTCGGCACCGGTCTTGATGACGGCGTGCACCACGCGCGCCATCTTGGCGGTGATCGCGGTCAGCGCCTTGCGCCGCAGGTCGGCATTGTGCCGATCGCGGGCGATGTAGCGCTCAAATTTGTCGCGGAAGCCGTTCTCCCGCTGCCGGATGGCCACCTGCCCAGCCAGCCAGAGCGTACGCCGGAGCCGGGCGTTGCCGTACTTCGACAGCTTGGTCTGGCCGCGGAAGGTGCCGGATTGCTGGGTGGCCAGATCGAGCCCGCAGAACTTCAGGAACTGCCGGTGATGGCCGAAGCGGCGCAGGTCGCCGGCCTCAGCCAGGATGGTCAGGGCGTTGATCGGGCCGATGCCGGGGATGCAGCGCAGCAGCTTGTAGTCGGAGCAGTCCGTCAGGAGGGCGTCGGCCGTGGCCTCGATGGCGTCGCGCTGCTGGATCAGCCCGCGCGCCTCGCCGATGACGAGCCGGAACATGCTCACCGCAGGAGCGTCAGGCGGCACCGGCAGGCCGATCGAGCTGCGGGCCGTCTCGTAGATGTCGCCGAGCAGTTGCGCCTTGGCGACCTTGCGCCCGACGACATCCCAGGCGGAAGCGATGAAGGCCTCCTTGCTCAGCGCGGTGATGCAGGCGGGCGTGGGGAAGCGATCGAGGAAGGCGAAGAACCAGTCCGAGCGGCTGTTGTGGCGGAAGCGGTCGACCTCCGGAAAGTATAGCGGCAGGTAGTGGGTCAGGATCCGATGCAGAACCTCGGTCTTGGCCCGCGAAACGGCATCGTGTGTCTTGGACAGCTCCTGCACGTCGTTGATGCCGGCGGCGAGCGGGTCGTGATACACCTGCGAGGCGCCGATGCGGATCATGTGCAGCATGACCTGGGCGTCCTTCGGGTCGTTCTTGTCCCAGCCGTTGTGCAGGGCCTCGCGGGTGCGGGCGAGCGCCACGGAGGAGATCAGGCGCACGGCAAAGCCGGCCTGGAGCAGGCGCCAGGCGATCGGGCGGTGATAGTTGCCGGTGGCCTCGAAGCCGCAAGTCACCGGCTGACCAAGGTTCGACAGCAGCGCGATCAGACGATCGTGCTCGGCGCGGGTGTTGAGGACGCTCAACCGGCGTCGTCGGCCGGAGCCGGGCACCTCGATGAGGACCTCGTTGCGGGCCTTGGCGATGTCGATGGCTACGAGAACGCCGGCCGGCGGCGTAAGCTGTGGTCTGGTCATGGTCGATCCGTCTCCGGAATGAGGCTTCGAACACCGTCACTCTAGAGACCTGCCGGTCGGCCATGACCGCCCCAGGGCGGCGCGCTGCGCTCAGCATGGCTTCGCGCGCCGCCCCAGAACCGTCGAGCCATCTTCCCGATGTGCTACGGCCCCGAGCTGATCTCGAAGGCGCTGCGCCAGTGGGTCGCCAAGACGGGGCCACAGATTCAGTACATCGCACCCGGCTCGCCGTGGGAGAACGTATACTGTGAGAGCTTCAACGGTAGGCTGCGCGAGGAGTGCCTACGCCAAGAGATATTCTACTTGCTGAAGGAGGCGCAGATCGTGATTGGTCGATGGCAATCTACCTACAACCGCGTCCGACCGCATTCGTCGATTGGCTATCGGCCACCTGCGCCTGTCAGCTTCCCAGATCTGGCCTTCCGGCTCCCCGTGGCCGCCACCATGCAGTAGCCTCGCAATCGGCTCGGTCCAAAATACCGGTCAGGTCAAGGAGACACCCGAACCGAGGCTATGAAGATGGGGACATATGCGGACGTTCCGCTGGCGACCCATGCCGGCCGCCCGGATCGCGGCCAAGCTTTCGCCCAAAGCGGTCATCTGCGACCGGCCGCGCACGGTCGGTAGGCATCCAAGTCGGCGGCGACTGTACCTGAGATTCCCTGTTCGAAGCAGTTCAACGCGGCGAACTCTTGAACTCGAGCAGTTTATGTCGCGAGCAACGTCGGTACTCCCGCCCCCCGGCGAACTCAGCCGTCGCCGTGAGTGCGCTCATCGACCGGTCCCCTGCTGCATCCGCTGGCGGGGCTTCGAATGCCGTCGCTTGCTCACCCTGCCGAAGGGCAGGCGCAACGTCGCGATCACCGGATAGACGGCGGGAAGAACGACGAGCGTCAGCAGCGTCGCGGTGATCAGGCCGCCGATCACCACCGTGGCGAGCGGGCGCTGCACTTCCGCGCCCGCGCTGGTCGAGAGCGCCATCGGCAGGAAGCCGAGCGCTGCGACAAGGGCCGTCATCATCACCGGGCGCAGGCGCCTCTCGGCCGCCCGGGTGGCCGCCTCCCGCGGGTCCAGGCCGGAAGCTTCGAGGTCGCGGATGGTGCTCGTCAGCACCACGCCGTTCAGGATCGCGATGCCGAAGGTCGCGATGAAGCCGATCGCCGCCGAGATCGAGAACGGCATGTCGCGCACAGAGAGGGCAAGGATGCCCCCCGTCGCGGCCATCGGCACGTTGAGGAAGATCAGCCCGGCGCGGCGGATGTCGCCGAACATCACGACGAGGAGGACGAGGATCCCCGCCAGCGCCGCCGGCACCACCACCGAGAGGCGGGCGGTAGCCTCCTGCAGGTTCTGGTACTGGCCGCTCCATTGCAGCGCGTAGCGGGGCGGCAGCTTCACCTGATCGGACACGGCCTTCTGCGCGGCGTCCACGAAGCTCTGCACGTCGCGGCCGCGGACGTTGGCCTGGATCGAGATCCGCCGCTGCAGCCGCTCGCGGCTGATCTGGGCCGGGCCGGAGGTGACCTCCACCGAGGCCACCATCGCGAGCGGCACCGTCATGGCGGGACCGGTCTCCTTGCGCGGCCGCCCCACCGGCAGGGCGCGGATGCGCTCGATGTCGCTGCGGTCGGCCGGGTCGAGCCGGACCACGATGTCGGTGATGGAATTGTCGTCGCCGTAGACCATGCCGGCGGTGCGCCCGCCGATGCTCTCGACCACGTCGAGCACGTCCGAGACGTTGATCCCGTAGCGGGCGGCCTTGGCCCGGTCGACCCGGATCGAGAGCGCCGGCATCCCGGCCTGCGCCTCGGCCTTCACGTCCGCCGCGCCCTGAATGCCTGAGACCACCCGCACGATGGAATCGGCCGTGTCCTTCAGGACCCTCAGATCGTCGCCGTAGAGGTTGATCGCGACGTCGCCGCGCACGCCCTCCAAGAGGTCGTCCATCCGCATCTGGATCGGCTGCGAGAAGCTGTAGGCGACGCCCGGCACCTCCTCCCGGAGGCGCTTGTCGAAGGCCGCGACGAGCCCTTCCTGGCTGTCGGCGGTCCTCCAGGTCGAGGGGTCGGTCAGGGTGATGAAGCTGTCGGTCGATTCGACGCCCATCGGGTCGGTCGGGATCTCGGCGCTGCCGGTGAGGGAGACGATCCGCTTCACTTCGGGGAAGGATTTCAGCACCCGCTCGATGCGGGTGACGGTGGCGAGCGAGGCGTTCAGCGCGATGCCGGGCAGCTTCTCGGAGGTGATGACGATCGAGCCCTCCGACAGCTTCGGCAGGAACTCGCCCCCGAGACGCGTGGCCATCGCGCAGGAGCCGGCGAACAGGGCGACCGTCGTGAGCACGGTGGCGAGCGCGTGCCGCTCGGCCCAGCGCAGCACCGGCGTGTAGACACCCCGCACCGCGTGGACGAGACGCGTCTCGCGCTCATTGACACCGCGCCCGGCGAGAAAGAGCGCCGCGAGCGCCGGCATCAGGATCAGGGTGACGACGAGCGACGAGGCGAGCGCCAGGATCACCGTGAGCGCCATCGGGGCGAACATCTTGCCGGCCACGCCTTCCAGCGCGAGGATCGGGACGTACACGATGATGATGATCGCCACCGCGAAGATCACCGGGCGGGCCACCTCGGCGGCGGCGTCGCGGATCAGGTCGTGGGCCGGGCGGTCCGGGTGCTCGCCCCGGGCGCGGAGCACGTTCTCGATCATCACCACCGCGCCGTCGACGATCAGCCCGAAATCGATCGCCCCGAGGCTCATCAGGTTGCCCGACAGGCCGAGCAGCCGCATCCCGGCAAACGCCATCAGCATCGAGAGCGGGATCGCGGCGGCGACGATCAGCCCTGCGCGCAGGTTGCCGAGCAGCAGGAGCAGCACCACGATCACCAGCACCGCCCCCTCGAGGAGGTTGTGCTCCACCGTGCGGATGGTGCGGTCCACCAGCGCGCTGCGGTCGTAGAACGGGACGATCTCGACCCCAGGCGGCAGTTGCTGGCGCAGGGCAGCGATCGTCTTCTTCACCTCCGCGACCACGGCGCTGGCATTCTCGCCGTAGCGCATCATCGCGATGCCGACGACGGTCTCGCCTTCCGCGTCGTGGGTGACGGCGCCGAGCCGGACCTTGGGGGCCTCCTGCACCGTGCCCAGCGTGCCGAGCGTCACCGGCACGCCGCCGGGGCCCGTCGCGACGACGATGTTCGCGATGTCCTCCGGGCCCTTGGCGAGGCCGAGGCCGCGGATCGTCTCCTGCTGGTCGTTGTGCTCGATGTAGGCGCCGCCCCGGGCGGCGTTGTTCTCGGCGAGCGCCGTGTAGACCTGGGCCAGCGTCACGCCGTAGCGGCGCAGCGCGTCCGCCGAGACGCGGACCTCCTCGGTCGGCATCTGGCCGCCGTAGATGTTCACGTCGGCGATTCCGGGGGTGAGCTTCAGCTTCGGCGCGATGGTCCATTGCAGGATGCGCTTGAGCTGCATCGGCGTGTAGGCGGGCCCGCGCAGCTCGAACTGGTAGATCTCGCCGAGCCCGGTCGCCATCGGACCCATCTGCGGATCGCCGACTCCGGCGGGCATCAGGCTCTTGGCCTGGGGCAGGCGCTGGAATACCTCCGCCCGCGCCGCTGTGACCGACACGGATTCGTCGAAGGTGACGTAGACCGCCGAGACGCCGGCCCGGGACGTCGAGCGGACGTTGGAGAGCCCTGGCGCGCCGGCCATCGCGTTCTCGACCGGAAAGGTGACGAGCCGCTCGACCTCCAGGGGACCGAGCCCCGGCGAGAGGGTGAGGATCATCACCTGCTTCGGCGAGATGTCCGGCACCGCGTCGATCGAGAGACCTTCGAGGTTAGCGGCTCCGCCCGCCGCCGCGGCCAGCGCGATCATCAGCACGAGGAAGCGGCGGCGGACCAGGATGGCGAACCAGCTCTTCATCGCCGGCGCTCAATCCGTCGAGCCGAGAAGGCTGCGCAGCAGGATGGCCTTCAGGCCGAAGCTGCCCGCGGTCGCAACACTCTCACCCGCCGCCACGCCTCGGCGCACCTCCACCCAGTCGGTGCGCTGGATGCCCAGCGTCAGGGCCCGCCGCTCGAACCTGTCCGGGGCCGTGCGCACGAAGGCGATGGGGCCGGTGTCCGTCTGCTGCACGGCCGCCGCCGGGATGGTCACGCCGTCGCGACCGAGATCAGCCGCGACCGTCACCGAGACGAAAAGGTTGGCGCGCAGGAGATCCTGCGGGTTGTCGAGTTCGATCCGCGCCGGCGCCGTGTTCGTCGCCGGATCGAGGGCGGCGTTGACCGAGCGGACATGGCCCTCGAAGGGCGGATGGCCGGGCACCGGGCTCTCCACCGAGACCGCATCCCCGGCCTTCACCCGGGAGATGTCGGCCCCGTAGAGGTTCGCCAGCACGACGACACGGGTGGGATCGGCCACCGTGAAGGCGTCGCGCCCGGTATCGACGACCTCGCCCAGGGTGATGCCGACGCTCGTCACCACGCCGGCAATCGGCGTGACCACGGCGCTGGTGCCCGGCGCGGCGCCCTCGGCCGGTGCGAGGCGCTGGTACTGCGCCCGGTACATCTCCGCGTTCGCCTGCGCAGACTTCACCGCCGCCTGTGCCTTGGCGAGATCGACCTGCCGCCGCTCGACCTCGGCTTGCGCCACGCCCCCGAATTTCAGCTGCTCCAGCCCACGCTTCACCTGGAGCGCCGCCACCGCCTCGGAGGCCCGCGCCTCGCCGAGGGCGGCTTCAGCCGCCTGAAGCCCGTTGCGGGCGTCGAGGAGGCCGGCGGCATCGAGGGTCGCGAGCGTCTGCCCCGCCGTCACCCGGTCCCCGGGCTGGACGGCGAGGCTCAGTACACGCCCCTGCGTGCGCGGCTTGAGATGCGTCACCCGCCGCTCGTCGAAGGCGACGGTGCCCGGCGCCCGCACCGGGAGCACGATCCGGCGGGTCTCCGCCGTGCCGAAGGCCAAGCCGATCCGCGTCTGCCCCGCCCCGTCGAGGGTGACGAGATCGGGGTTCGCCGGGGCGTCGTCGGAACGATCCGCCTTCGCCTCGGGGACCGCGGGCGGGGCGAGGCCAAGGCCGGCGAGGAGTGGGCCGCGATAGGTCCAGCCCGCGAAGGCCACGGCGGCCAGCACCGCCAGGATGAGCAGCACTCGCGGCGCGCGGCTCCGGCTCACAATCGGAGCCGGCGCGGAGGCATCCCCGCGCCCGAAGCCATCGGTCTCGGATGCCTCGGAGACCTCCGCGGGGCGCGCGGACGCTTCGGTGTTCAGCGACATGGACAGGCAGCTTGCCGACCGGTCGGGCCGGACGCTCCGCGGATCAGGTTCATGCGTCGAAGCCGGTGGGGAGCACCTCGTCGCTGACGAAGCGCCCGGTCTCGACCTCGCGGATCACAACCTCGAAGCCCTCGCCGCGCCATTCCCGCAGGCGTTCGACGGAGACATAGGTGCGGGTCTCGACGTCGTAGAGCCGGCTCTGGGCGTAACGGTTGATGAGGCGGCGGGGCCGCCGCTTCCGGGGCATGTGTGGACTCCCTCAGCGGTGGGGGATCGCGGCGGGTGCGGGGAAGCGGCGTAGCAGGAACAGCATCGGAAGAGCCCGCTGAGGATCGCGCCCAGCCGAACAGGGCCCGAGGTGCGCGCTAGAGTCATTCTAATAAGTTGGACGAAGCCGATGGGGCGCCACTAAATTCTGATTCACAGTCGCTTCCTCGCGCAGACCGCAGGGCCGACATGCGACACACTGGCAACGCGGGAGGACCGGGTTCACGTGGCGAGGCTGCTGCTGATCGAGGACGACGGGGACACGGCCGGGGACGTGCGCGACGACCTGCGCGGGCGCGGCCACGAGGTCGCCTGGGCCGCGACCGGGCCGGACGGCGCTCGCTCGGCGCGGCAGGGCGGCTGGGACGCGATCATCCTCGACCGGATGCTGCCCGGCCAGGACGGGCTCGGCGTGCTGCAGGACCTGCGCCGGGACGGGGACCGGACACCGGCCCTCGTCCTGAGCGCGCTCGGCGACGTCGACGAGCGCATCCGCGGCCTCCGGGCCGGTGGCGACGACTACCTCGCCAAGCCCTTCGCGCTCGGCGAACTCGCCGCACGGATCGAGGCGCTGCTCCGCCGCCCGGTCGACACCCGCGAGACGCTGCTGCGGGTCGGAAGCCTGGAGATCGATCTCATCGCCGGGACGGGCCGGCGCGGCGCGCGCGACCTCGACCTCCTGCCTCGGGAACTCAAGCTCCTCGCCTATCTGATGCGCGCGCCCGGTCGGATCGTCACACGGGCGATGCTGTTTGAGGAGGTCTGGAACTACCGCTTTACTCCGAAATCGAACCTCATCGACGTCCATCTCGGCCGCCTGCGCCGCAAGCTTGAGGCGGCCGGGGAGGCGCCCCTGATCCAGAACGTCCGCGGCGTCGGTTTCACCCTCACGCCCGATGACTGACCTCCTGCGCTCGACCACCCTGCGGTGGGCGGTGGGGATCGCCCTGTGGTCGGTGCTTCTCGCCCTGACGATGTTCGCCTTCATCTACTGGCAGACGGCCTCCTACCTGCGGGAGGAACTCGCCGAGACCCTGCGGCTGGAAGTCCGCGCGGCCGCCGCCGACCCCGCCGCCACGGCGTTGCGGGTCGACACCTGGACCGCCATGGACCCGCATGCCCGGCACTATGGCGGCGACTTCGCTCCGGACGGCGTCCGGCGCGCGGGTAACCTCGATGCGATGCCGAAGGGGCTGCCGCGGGACGGGGATGCCTACCGGGTGAACGCCACGGTGGAGGTCGGGGGCCGCAGCCTCGCCGACGAGATCTGGGCCGCGGCCCTTGCGCTGCCCGGCGGCGGCACGGTGGTGATCGCCCACGACACCGACGACATCGACCGGGTGCGGGTCACGACGCTGCGGGCGCTCGGCCTCGGGCTACTGCCGATGCTGGCGCTCTCCGGGATCGGCGGCCTCGTCCTCGCCCGCCGGGGCCGCAGGCGGTTCGCCGCCACCGAGGTGGCGCTCGCCGAGGTGATGCGCGGCAACCTCGGCAAGCGCCTGCCGGTCGGAGGCCGGGGCGATGAGTTCGACCGCCTTGCCGCCAACGTGAACCGCATGCTCGACGAGATCGAGCAACTGATGGGCGAAGTCCGCAGCGTCGGCGATGCCGTCGCCCACGACCTGCGGACGCCGTTGACCCGCCTGCGGGCCCGGCTGGAACGCAGCCGGGCGCAGGCGCGAACGGTGGCGGAATTGCACGAGGCGATCGATCAGGGCCTCGCCTGGATCGACCAGACACTCGCGATGGTGACGGCCGTGCTTCGGATCGGCGCGATGGAGGAGGGCCGCCGGACCGCCTTCGCGCCGGTCGACCTCGGGGAGGTCGCCGCTGCGGCGGTCGACTTCTTCGAGCCCGAGGCTGAAGAGAGGGGCGTCCGGCTCGTCCTGTCGGCGGTGGGGCCTTTCACCGTCCACGGCGACCGGGACCTCTGCTTCGAGGCCCTGTCGAACCTCATCGACAACGCCGTGAAGTTCACGCCCCCCAGAGGGACCGTCCGGGTCGGGGTCGCCTGGACCGGCCAAGCGATCGAGGTGGCCGTGGAAGATACCGGCCCAGGCCTGCCGGCGAGCGAGCACGAGAAGGTCTTCCGCCGCTTCTACCGCGCCGAGATGTCCCGCCAGACCCCCGGCAACGGCCTTGGCCTCAGCCTGGTCGCCGCCATCGCCAAGATTCACGCCGCAAGCGTGAGTGTTCGCACGTCGGAAAAGGGTGGTTGCCGTTTCGCGATGACGTTCCCGAATTTGACCATCGAAGACCGCACGTCTTCTACTAATTGGACGGCTTCGAGAAAAGATCCGCTTGTCAATTCTTGAATGAATTTCTGGCCCTACCCGCTAACTGATCTGCCAATAGGCTCGCGTATCAAGAAGCGTCGCGGCACGTCCGCTTCCATGTCTATGCCAGTCGAAAGCAGGCCGTTTCAGATCCACCCATCTTGGACGTTCAGAAGAGCGCGTCGTGGTGGTGACCTGGCCGGTCACTAGGTCGAGCGGGGCGCGTTCGTGCCGGTCCTGCAGAGCTTCGCCACTGAGCGCTCTGTGTTCACGGCGCTGTGGCCGGAGAGCCGACGCGGCGATCCAAACGTGAAGGCTTTCCCGGCATTCCTCGGTGGTATGCTCCCATCCCCGACACCTTGGGACAAGCTGTTCGAAGGTGCGGCGAGGGCGTGAGCGGTCCCCGTGGAGATGTCCGCTTCGGGACATCCGCCGGTCGGAAGCAGGCGGGCAGGAAGCCACCCGAAACAGTCTGGCAGATAGTCAGCAGAGCTTCCCAGAAACGGCCGTTCGTCGATCCGGCGCTCCGATCGTGTGCGTCCCGGGCGGCGAACTCTACGACCGAACGTGCTCCCACACCTTGGAGATGACGACCGATCCCTCGCCGACCGAGGCTGCGACCCGCTTGACGGAGCTGGCGCGGACGTCGCCGACCGCGAAGATTCCCGGATGCGACGTCGCGTAAGGCGAATGCGCGCCGATCGCGTCTCCGGTCAGGACGAAGCCGTGGTTATCGAGCTCGACGAGCCCCGAGAGCCAGCCGGTATTGGGGGCGGCGCCCACCATGACGAACACGGCGCAGGTCGAGATCCTGCGCGTCGCTCCGTCGGCGACGGTGCGGATCGTGACCGCGTCGAGATGGTCATCGCCGTGCAGATCGGTGACTTCGGCCCCGTACTCGATCGTGATCGCCGGGTCTGCCTCGAGCCGGCTCGACAGGTACCTCGACATGGAGGTGGCGAGTGATTGCCCGCGCACCAGGAGGCGAACGTGCCGCGCTGAGCGGCTGAGATACATCGCAGCTTGGCCCGCCGAGTTGCCGCCGCCAATAATGATTGCCTCGGCATTCCGGCAGTAGCGCGCCTCGATCTCCGTCGCAGCGTAGTAGATGCCGGCGCCCTCGAACGCTTCGAGGCGGTCGATCGGCAACCTTCGGTACTGGACGCCGGTCGCGACGACGACGGCCTGTCCCCGAACGCGCCGGCCGTTGTCAAACGTCGCACAGAACGATCCGTCCTCGAGCCGCTCCAACTTCGCCACCCGTCGCGGCATCGCGAAGCGAGTGCCAAACTTCATCGCCTGGATCTCGCCGCGCCAGACGAGATCGGCGCCCGAGATCCCGGTCGGGAAGCCCATGTAGTTCTCGATCCGGCTCGATGTGCCGGCCTGACCGCCGATCGCCACATCCTCGATGACCAACGCGCGCAGCCCCTCCGCACCCGCATAGACGCCCGCTGCCACCCCGGCCGGCCCGCCGCCCACGATGAGGACGTCGAAGGCCTCGTCGTCGACGAGGTTGTAGTCGAGGCCGAGCAGCCGCGCGACCTTGGCGGGCGTCGGCTCGGTCACGACCACGTCCCGGCCGAAGATGACCGCCGGTCGGTTTGCCGAGATCGAGCAGGCCGTTGCGACGCTTGCCGCCTCCGGGCTGCCCAACGGATAGGTCCTGTAGGGAAGCCGGTTGCGGCTCGCGAACTCGGCGATCCGCCGCACGCTCCGGTCGTCGTCCTCGCCGATGAGCACGAGCGTGCCGTCGTGCGAGTCGAGCTGCCGCCGCCGCCGTGCGGCGAGGACTGTGATGATGATGTCCGACATCTCCGGGATCTCGGACATCAGTCGCAGCATCTCGGGGCGCGGCACCTCGGTGACGACCGTATCTGCGCTCGCCCGCATGGGCATCGACCAAACGCCGCCGTTCAGGAACGAGATTTCGCCCATGAACTGGGTCGGACCGAGGGTGGATGGGAGATGGCGCTCGTCCGTGAAGGGATTCACGACTTCGATCTCGCCGGCCTCGACATACACGAAGCGATCGGCTGGCTCACCGGCACGGACGAGAAAGGCGCCTGCGGTGTAGTGCTTCTCGGCCCCGATCGCCCGCAATGCGGCGACATGCGATGCAGCGAGGGGTATGCGCTGCATCTCCCGCAGGTCACGGCCGATCGTTTCCAAGGGTCGCTCCCGTCGTAGGCCATCCGCTGCGGCGCAGCATCGATGGCTCGGCCGCTACAGGCAAGACCCTCGATGTTTGATCCCGCGGTGTGGTGGTACGGTCGACCGTCATGCTGCGAGGGATGCCCCGACGACAGTCCAGAAGTGGCGAACGCGGCAGCTGACAGGTGATGCCGCTAGGGGGCCGGAGCAGCCGCGTTCGACGGTTCTGACCCCAGCGGAGGAGGTCATCATCGTCGCCTTCCGCCGGCACACCCTGCTGCCGCTGGACGACTGCCTCTACGGCCTACAGCCCACGATCCCGCACCTGACCCGCTCGTCGCTGCACCGCTGCCTGGAGCGGCACGGCACCAGGCGCCTACCGGACGGAAGGCGACAAGCCCGAGAAGAAGCGCTTCGCCGATCACCCCACGGCTACATGCACATCGATATCGCCGAGGTCAGGACAGAAGAAGGCAAACTCGACCTGTTTGTGGCCATCGACCGAACCTCGAAGCTGGCTTTCGCCAAGCTGGAAGCAGAAGCGAACCGCTACACGGCATCGGACGTCCTGCGCGCGCTGACGAGACGGAGGGACATGGGTTGCCGCTGCGAAAGCGCAGCGATCCTGCTACCCTGCGCACAGCCGTCGCCGCTCGGTGGCGCACCTCAGCGCGAGGCAAGTCGATCATGCATAGCGCGGCGATCAGGTGGCTCGTTGTCGCGCTCGCGGGCTTCGTGAGCACCGAAGCTGTCGCCCGGCGTTCTCGAGCGAGCAGCCCCGCCCCGCGCGGCGCGACTGCGTTCTCCCCCTTCGCTTTCCCGCGGCCGCCCAATACCGCGCCGCGTCCCGCCGGCGACGGGATCATCCACTGGAACACGCCGAACAAGGACGGCAATCTCGGCGGACCCGGAACAGGGGGAGGTGGCGGCGGTGGAGGCTGACCCCGCTCAGCTTCGCCATCGGGCGCCCGTGGTCCCGCACCCCGTCGCGGAACGGGCGTCTCGGGAGTAGTGGCGGCAACCCTGAGGCAGGGACGCCTGTCAAACCGCACCCAGGCCCATCAGCACGACGGCCATTTGCCAGCCAACCACCAGCATCGCGGCGATCCACACCACCGTCGCCACGCCGCCTGCGACCATGATCATCGTGAGGAGGCGATCCATCCAGGGACGCATGGATTGATCCTGAACCGACACTGTCTCGATGTGAGCCATGATTCACCGTCGCATCAGCGTACCGAGTCGATGTCCGCAAGCTTGGTTCCTGCGGCGGAGCACATAGCCCGCCCGCCAGTCAGGCATACAGGAGGTAGAGCACGGTCGCCGGAGCGATCACGACATTGGCTGCGCCGAGGCACACGAGAATCATCACGGCTGTCGCATGGAGGTTCGGCCTGTTCTTGAACATCCATTCCGCAGGGAATGCGAGTACTGTGATCGGCAGCATGCAGAGGACGATCGAGATCCACAGCAGTGCGCCCGGCACGAAAATGAGGAGACCGAGCCGGCTTCTGGGCAACCACTCCGTCCGTTGATCGCGTGCAAGGATGGCTTCCGACATCTGACGCGCCGCCCCCTCTTCCAGATGGCTAATGCAACTAAAAGTTGTATATGTCGGATTAGCGTCACCTCAACGGGAAATCCCCCGGCGCCTCGGGTTCGGATTACGCAGAACCTGAGCAGCACCCGCCGTTGCGTTGCCCACCTGCCGATGGGCCTGTGAACACAGCAGGATGGCGGCGCCCGACAGGGTGACCGGTAACGCGTTCTAGCCTCAGCGGCGGCGTGCGACCCTCGCCGCGACCCAAGGTGAGGCTGGCGCGGGTCTCAGCAGCGCATCGCCGGCCTCGAAACTCGCCACCTCATGGTCCGTGCCGCCCCCGGACCTGCTCTGAAGCGGGCTGTGGACCTCCTCAACACGGAGAACGCCCGATACCCGAAGACCGAAGACACGGAAGACCCGCGGAGGCTGCGTACGCTGCTGGGCGCGAGGCCCGCGTCGGTGCTGAGCGGCAGACCGCTCCTTCCGCCGGCTCCGGATGCGGCAGGGCTTGGCTGACGTCCCGGCGGTCGGCCTCTCGCGAAGGACCGCGATGAGAGCGTCGTCGCGAAGCGGGAGACCGGAATCCGAGCGCCCCGGCTGGCGCAGGTCGATCCTGCCAGCCTCATGCAACAATCGGAGCAATCCTCGCGACATCCAGCTTGACCATAAGGCCGCCTCGGAACAGCCGAGCTGACGGGGCCACGATGACCAAGCCGATCACCCTGACGAACCGTCTCGTCGACGCCGTCGTGACGGCCGCCATGGCGTTCAGTCTCGTCGTGCACGCCCAGGTCATGATCCTGCCGCCGCACTTCGTGTGACGGACGATCGAACGTGGAGGATGCCGAATTGTCTCACCCGCTGTCGTGCGCGTGAGAAGGGGCCGTCGGCCCCCAACTCGGCAGTGCCGAGCAGCTGGTCCCTCGCGAACCCAGCAGTTTGCCACATTGAACCATCACCGTTTCATGCACGTATGCGTTGTATATGGAGCTTGGAGGTTGTGATGCAGGCATCCGAATGCTGCATCATCCGGGTATCTATCGCCGCGAGCCTCGGCTGGCTCATCGCGATTACCCTGATGTGGAAGCATGGCGTGCTGGCCGCGCTGATCGTCAGCCCCTTGTTCGGGACCGCGGCGGCGATCGCCGCCATGACCCTGTTCTGGTTCGTGAGCCTGTTCGTCTCCTGCGAACCCATCGGGCCGCGGGCGTCTGACACCAACCGGTAGCAGGATCGGAGAAGGTCGCAGCGCCGAGCCATGTGCACCGGGATCGGCGCGGCGCCGGCCGGCGCCCGATCGGAGCCGGGCGCGTCGGGGCGAGTCGGGTCCGCATCCTGCGGGGAGCAGGCGCAGCTGCTAAGACGTGGCCATGAAGCGGAGACCGCCTGACCGACTCACGACGATCGCGATTCTCGCGGTCACCGCCGCGCTCGCAGCCGTGCTCGTTGTGAGGCTTCGTGACCCCACGCCTCCGCACCGTGGCCCCCTGCCCAGTTCATCCGCCGCCAGGCGATGATGCAAAGCCCGCGTTGAACAACTGCAGCGGCTGGAAGCGGAATGGCTTCTCGCATGCGCGCCGCCCGCGAAGGCGGACGTGCGTTGCCCGTGCTTCCCCGTGCTCGCACCGGCGTTTCGCCGAGCGCGACACAGTCGGTCCTGTAGGGATCGGCTCCGCGATCTCGGCAGGTTCCGTGACCGTCCATGCGGGCGACCGGGCGGATCTCACTTCTCCCGGAACGCCCGCCGGGCTTGATCGACGAGCGGCTTGGTGAGGTAGGACAGCACCGTTCGGTCAGCCGTGCGGATGAAGGCCTCCACGGGCATGCCGGGCATCAACTTGGCCCCGTCCAGTCGCTTCATCTCCTCCTTCGTCACGCCCAGGCGAACGAGGTAGTAGAAGCTGCCGGTCCGCTTGTCCTCGCTCACATCGGCCGCGATCCGGGTCACGCGCGCGTTGAGCTCGGGTGTCGTCCGCTGGTCGAAGCTCGGGAAGCGCAACCCCGCGGCCTGACCGGTCTGCAACCGGTCGATGTCCTGCGGCGCCACACGTACCTCGGCGACGAGGGAATCCGCGGTCGGCACGATCAGCATGATCGGCTCGCCCGGGGAGATCACACCGCCGCGGGTGTGGACCGCGAGTTCGTGCACGTAGCCGGTCTGCGGCGCGCGGATCTCGATGCGCTGCAGCTGGTCGAAGGCCGTGATCCGCTGCTCGGTCAGCGTGGCCGCCTTGGCGCGGTTCTCGGCCAGCTCCTTCCCGACGTCGCTGCGGAGATTCTGCTCGAGCTGGATGATCTGCAACTCGGTCTCCGAGACCTTGCCCTTGGTCTGCGCGATGTTGGCGACGAGGACGCCGCGCTCGCCTTTCAGGCGGGACATGTCGCGCTGGAGGCTCGTGAGCCGGGTCAGCTGGATGAGGTTCTTCCGCCAGAGATCCTCGACACCCTCGTACTCCCGCCCGATGATCGCGGTCTCCTGCTCCTTCGCGGCGGCCTGCTCGGACAGGCCTTTGATCTCCTCGTTCAGCTGCCCGACCCGCTCGCGGAGCTGCGCCTTCTGGCCCTGGAGCGCGTCCTGTCGGAAGCGGAACAGCTTGCGCTCGCCGTCGACGATCCGGGCCACATCCGGTCCGGCTCCCTCGAGTTCGGGGGCGATGACGAGGCTCGCGCGGCCGTCCCGTTCGGCCTCCAGCCGGGCGTTGCGCGCCGCGATCTCCCACAGGCTCTTGGTGACGCTGTCGTAGGTGGCCTTGGCGGTGGTCGCGTCCAGGCGGACCAGCAGGTCGCCCGCCTGGACGCGCGCGCCCTCCTGAACCGGCAGTTCGGCGACGACGCCGCCGGTCGGATGCTGGACCTTCTTGATGTTGCTCTCGACCACCAGCGAGCCCGTGGCGATGATGGCGCCGGACAATTCCGTCGCCGCCGTCCAGGCCCCCGCGCCCGTGGCGACCACGATCACGGCGGCGACGCCGGCGACGTGCCGCCGCAAGGAGCGGCGCGTCTCGTATGTCGGATCCGTAGCCGGCCCGTCGGGCGTGCGATCCGTCGTCATGCGACCCTCGTGGGCGTCTGCCGCGTCAGGGCGTTCAGCTTCGACAGAACTTCGTCGCGCGGGCCGTGCAGCTGCACGCGCCCGTCCCCGAGGACCAGGATGCGATCGACCGCCGCCAGCGCGCTCGGCCGGTGCGCGATCACCACGACGATGCCGCCGCGGGCGCGCACGCCCTGCACGGCGGCGGACAGGGCGCGATCGCCGTCGACGTCGAGATTCGAGTTCGGCTCGTCGAGGACCACGAGGAACGGATCGCCGTACAGCGCCCGCGCGAGCGCGATCCGCTGCCGCTGACCCCCGGAGAGGCCCAGGCCGCCGGTACCGACGCGGGCGTCGTAGCCGCCCGGCAGCCGGAGCACGACCTCGTGCACGCCGGCGGCCCGGGCAGCCGCCAGCAGGGCCTCGGGGTTGGGCTCGGGATCGAAGCGCGTGATGTTCTCGGTGATCGTGCCGTCGAACATCTCGATGTCCTGCGGCAGGTAGCCGACCGCGCGCCCGAGGGCATCGGGATCCCACTGATCGATCGCCGCGCCGTCGAGGCGGATCACGCCGCGGTTCGGGCGCGCCAGCCCGACGAGGGCACGGGCGAAGGTGGACTTGCCGGAGCCGCTGGCCCCGATCACCCCGAGGGCGCTTCCGGGCGCGAGGGCGACGTTGACGTCGTGGAGCACCAGGGTGTCGGTCCCGGGCGCCGCGATCGACAGGGCCGTCACGCGCACGCTCTCCCGCGGCGCCGGGAGCGGCGTGAGGGCGGCGGGATCCCGCCGGGGCAGAAACGCGACGAGGCGGCCCCAGGCCTGCCGGGCGCCCGAGAACGACTTCCAGTTGGCGATCGCCAGGTCGACCGGCGCGAGGGCGCGCGCGGACAGGATCGTGGCGGCCAGCATCACGCCGGCCGTCGCCTCCTCGCGCACCACGAGGAAGGCGCCCAGGCCGAGGATGCCGGATTGCAGCACCGTGCGCAGCAGGCGCGCCGTCGTGCCGAAGCCGATGGCCAGATCGTTCCCGTACGCCGCGACGTCGAGGTTCCGCCGGGCCCGGACCTGCCAGAGCTCCGCGATGCGGGACCGCATCCCGAGCGCCGAGAGCAGCGGTGCCGTCCGGTGCGCCATGTCGGTGAAGGACCGGCGCTCACCGGCCGTTCGGACGGCCTCCTGGGTGGACGCGGACGAGGCCCAGTCCGTGAGGATCGTCAGCACGCACAGGAACAGGGCACCCCCGGCCACCGCCGCGCCGAGCCAGGGATGGAACAGGAAGCAGACCGCGACGTAGAGCGGCACCCAGGGCAGGTCGAAGAAGGCGCTGACCGCCATGCTCGACACGAAGCCGCGGACGGTGTCGAGATCGCGCAGGGCCTGCGGCCCGTCCTCGCTGCGCGGCATCTCGGCGCCGCGGACCAGCAGGGTCCGGAAGATCCGCGGACCGAGGCGCTCGTCGACGAGGCGCGCGAAGCGCGCCAGGATCCGGGCACGGAAGATCTCGAAGACGCTCTGGATCACGAGCAGCATCAGCGTGATGCCGGCGAGACCAACGAGCGTCGCGATGCTCCGGCTCGGCAGCACCCGGTCGTAGACCTGCAGCATGAAGATCGGGGCCGTGAGCATCAGCAGATTGATCAGACCGCTGACGATCATCACGGTGATCAGGCACGTGCGCCCGGCCCTGACGGCGGACCAGAACTCGCGCCGCTTCGCGACACGCAACACGCGTTCATCGGTCACAGGTCGATCCCTCGGCTTGGCACGTCAGCGGAGCGGTTCGGGCCGAAGCGAGTCGGGCCCCGGCGTCGCGGAAGCCCCCGCCGCGTCGGCGGCGGGGGCCGCGTTTCACAGGCCGAGCAGGTGCAGGCCGCTCGTGGCCGTGTGGGGAGTCGGGTCCGTGTGCTGGACCTCGGTGTGGCCGCCGAGATCGATCGTGGCGACGCCGAGATCGACGCTCACGCCCTGGGCGGCGCCCGCCTCGGCCGGCGCGGCGGAGGTTCCCGACACCGCGTCCACGAGGTGGCCAACGAGGGAGTCGGCACCGCCGCCCGACTGCGGCAGGTGGATGCTGTCGCCGCTGAGCAGGTTCGCCGTGGCCAGACTCGGCTGATCGGCGCTCACCGCGACCGCGCTCACGTCGACGGTGTGGGCCGGATCGGCGGCGGGCGTGAGCACGGCGACGTCCGCCACCGGCGTCGAGGTCGTCGGGCCCGCCGACACGTCGATCAACGGGTGGGTCTCGGCTCCCGGCTCGCCCGACGTGCCGCCGGTGAGCGTGCCGAGCAGGTTGCCGACGGCGCTGCCCGCCCCACCGGTCTCGCCCCCGCCCAGGACCGTGGTCACGGTCGCGACGACGCCGTCGACCGGGGAGCCCGCCTGATGGCCGTCACCGCCGGCCGCGGGAAGGATCCCCGCCACCGAGCCCACGACGCCGCCGGCCGCCTCCGTCACGGACCCGAGATCGCTCGCGACCTGCGCCACCGCGGGGCCTCCGTCGCCGTTCAGGACCGCCCCCGGCAAGTTGACGACATCGGTCACGAGGTTGCTCGACCCGCCGAGCTCCCCCAGGCCGATTGTGGTTCCGAGATTGATCACGGCGTGGAGCGGGTCGTTCAGGACCGGCACATCGTGGCCGACCTGTTCCAGGGCCGCATGGACGCCGTCGATCAGCGTATTGGCGACGTCTCCGACCGGCTGCAGCGGCGCGTGCGTCCCGAGCAGTGCGCCGGCCGCGCTGGTGCCCGGGCCTCCGTCCAGGCCGCCCAGGAGACCGTCGAGGGCTCCGGCACCCTGGTCCCCCGTCAAGCCGCCGAGGGCGGAGGTGACCGGTGCCAGGAGACCGTCGCCCGGCAGGCCGGATCCGAGACCGCCGCCGGCCGAGTCGGGGAGGCCGGTCGCCGAGCCGACGACGCCGCCCAGCGCGCCCGCCACGTGCCCGAGGTCGTCGACGACCTGCGCCACGCCTCCGGGCGCGTTCCCGGTCAGGATCGCGCCGGGCAGGTTGATGGTGTCGGTGAGCAGGTTGTGGCTGTCGCCGAGTTCCCCCAGTCCGACCGTGTTGCCCAGCGCGATCACCGCGTGGAGCGGGTCGTTGAGGAGCGGCACGTCGTGTCCGACCTGCTCCAGCGCCCCGTGGACGGTGTCGATCAGCGTGTTGGCGACAGCGCCCACCGGCTTCAGCGGCGCGTTCGGCCCGAGCAGGGCGCCGGTTCCGTCCGGAGCGCCGCCGGTCACGGTGCCGAGCAGGCCATCCACCGCGGCGGTGACGGGGGTGAGGAGACTGCCCGCGCCCGGCGCGCCCGCTCCCCCCAGGTCGCCGACGATGCCGGTGACGCCGCCGAGCAGTCCGCCGGCCGCACCGGCCACCGCGCCGACATCGCCGAGGATCGGGGACAATGCGCCGAGCCCCTGGCCGCCCAGCAGGGCACCGGGCAGGGCCGCGCCGTCGGTCAGCAGGTTTCCGCCCTCGCCCAGATGGCCGAGTCCGAGGGTCTCGCCGAGATTGGTCAGGCCGTGGACAGCGCCGTTCAGCAGCGGGACCTCGTGCCCGAGATTCTCGAGGGTCATGTGGACGTCGAGGACGGCGGTGTTCGCGAGATTCGCGACCGGGGCGAGAAGGCCGCCCGACGCGAGCAGCCCGCCGGCCGTCGCGGCCCCGGTGACGGAGGTGATCAGCGTGTCGGTCGCTTCGAGGATGGAACCGAGATCCGCGAGGACCGGCGTGGCCGAGCCGAGGCCGCCGCCAGTGAGGAGCGATCCCGGCACGGCGAGCGTGTCGGTCAGGAGGTTGCCCGCCTCGCCGATGCGACCGAGGCCGACCGTCTCGCCGAGGCCGGTGAGGGCGTGGATCGGCGCGTTGAGCACGGGGACCTGATGGCCGACATCCTCCAGCGTCGTGTGCAGGTCGAGGACGGCTTGGTTGAGAATCCCCACCGCCGGCGCGAGCGTGCCGCCGGAGCCGACAAGGCCGTTGCCGGCCACGGGCAGGGCCGTGACAGTATTCAGCAAGGTTCCGGCAGCCTCGGCGACCTGCCCGGCATCGTTCAACACCGGGACGACGCTGCCGGCATCGGTCGGGTTGGCGACGGCGCCCGTCAGGTCCGTGATCAGGTTGCCGGCCTCGCCGATATGACCGAGCCCGACCGTCTCGCCGAGATTGGTCAGACCGTGGAGCGGGCCGTTCAGCGCCGCGACCTGATGACCCGCGTTCTCGAGCTGCGCATGGGTGTCGAGGACGATCTGGTTCGCGGTATCGGCCAGCGCGCCGGGAAGCAGTGATCCGCCCTCGTCCGCCGCACCGACGTCGACGGCACTCTCGATGAGCGAGGTAATCGGACCGAGACTCGTCAATTGGCCGGTCGACAGTGCGGTGGAAGACAGTAGCGCGCTGGACCCGACCAGCCACTCGAGCGAGCGTGACGACGTGTTGAGCGCGGCGAGAGGGGACGACGACATGGGCACCTCCGGTTTTGATGCGTAACCGGCAGTACAATTATGGGTTGCAGACCCGAGCGTCGGTAAAGAATACCGAGCCTGCGGCCTGCCGTTGCTGCGTGCGGCCGGTCACGACACCGCCGAGGGAGGAGGTCCAACCGCGTCGCTCTTCGGTCGCGGACAGCAATATGCGTCGCCGAAATGACGTGCTCGACTATAATTTGTATTAGTATTGCGTATATAAAATCAGCCAGAATGGCAATGTTCGTTGTAATCCTAAAATCTCGGAGGATGACGGGAATATATTTCCAAATATTCGCTGCCGATCGGCTCCTCCGTATCGATCTGCTCGGATCGACGGCGGCATCGCGCGCTTCGTGCCATCGACCAGACGGTGCCCGGCAATCATCGTCGGAACCCAGGCGACCTGTTTTCCGATGCAGCTTATGATTGTATCGTGCGGCGCGGCCACTTCAGCGCGTGGCACGAATGGGCAGGTGATCCGTGGCCATTGATCCGAGGAATCTCGCCCAGACGGCGACACTCACCTACAGCCAGGACTTCGACACGCTGCCGCTCTGGGACGGCACTTCGGGTCTCGACACGTCCGGCGGCCCGCAGTGGAGCATCCACGTCACGTCGACCGGGACGCGGCCCTTCAATCAGGAGCAGCAATGGTATGTCCGCGCCGATCAACCCGACGGCAGCCCGCTCCCGAACCCGTTCCGCGTCCACGACGGCATCCTCACCATCACCGCCGCGCCGTCGGATCTGTCTCTGCTCCAGGACCTGGGGGATCAGCCCTACACGTCGGGAATGATCAATACCTTCCACAGTTTCAGCCAGACCTACGGCTATTTCGAGATGCGGGCCGAACTGCCCGCCGGTCAGGGCTTCTGGCCGGCGTTCTGGCTGCTCCCGGCGGACGGTTCCTGGCCGCCCGAGATCGACGTGATGGAGATGCTCGGGCACGATCCCGGCACGCTCTACACCACGGTGCACAGTTTGGCGCCCGGCCAGACACCCGGCAACCACACGATGAGCCAGGGGATCTCCGCAGTCGCCGACATGAGCGGCGGCTACCACACCTACGGCGTTGACTGGCAACCGGACACGCTGACCTTCTACTTCGACAGACAGGAGATCTATCGTACGCCGACGCCGGCCGGTCTGGACAAGCCCATGTACATGATAGTGAATCTCGCCGTCGGCGGCTCTTGGCCGGGTGACGCCGACGCGTCGGCGCCATTTCCCGCGCAGATGAATATTGACTACATGCGGGCTTATCAGGCCAGTCCGGGCGCCGCGGCGCTTGAGCCGGTTTTTCACTTCTACGACGCCGCCTCCGGACGGCATTTCTACACGGCAAGCGCCGCAGAACGCGCGCAACTTGAGAGCACCCCGTCGGGCTACGCCTATCAGGGCGTCGGCTGGGCCGCGCCAGTGTCGTCGTCTGCCACGGCTGACGTCTTTCGATTCACCAACCCGACGACCGGCGACCACTTCTACACGACCAGCACCGCGGAGCGCGACGGGCTTCTCTCGGACGGTTCCGGCTACAACTATGACGGTGTTGCGTTCGACGCCTACGCGAGCTCGACCGCCGCGGGATCGCATGCGTTGACCGTCGAGCGGTTCGTCAACACCGAGAGCGGACGGCACTACTACGCTTCCAGCGCCGATGAGATCAGCTACATCGAGCAAGGTCACGCCGGAAGCGGCTGGATTGATGAGGGTCATGCCTTCACGTTGCATGCTCCGACTGCGAACATGTTCGGCATGTAACGGTCTTTCCGGAAGACCTGCTCCGAGGCAGCCAGTCCCACTTCTCGTCTCGACCGGGCCGCTTCCCGCCCGTCGGCACGGGCGGTTCGGTCCCTCGACTGCTCCACCAGGGTCGCGTTCTCGGCGCCTGTCCGCCCACCCTGAGGCTCGCAGGCCGCGGTGCGGCGACAGGGCCGCGATCAGAAGCTGTACCCGACGCGCAACCGCATCTGATGGCGGTCGAAGCTCGACAGGTCGAGCGGGCCGGGCTCGCCCGTCGCCTGCCCGGCGACCTGGAAGCTCCAGGTGAACGAGGCCCAGGCCTGGGGTGACAGGGTCATGTAGGCGGTCGGTCCGAGATACACGGCCTCGCCCGCGAACCGGTCGAGCGCCAAGCCGTCGTAGGTCCGGGCATAGCGTGCCTCGCCGCCGAGGAAGAGGCCGGGCCGGACGCAGTAGGCCAGCGCCCCCGCCACCTCGATCCCCGATCCGCGCACGGGCGCGTCCATCACGGTCAGCCGCGTCGTCGAGAGCGCGAAGCCGACATTGACGGCGGCGATCAGCTTGCCGGGGATGATCTCGCGATCCGCCAGCAGGCCGATCTCGGTGGCGAAGCTGCGCGCCGGCACGCCCGTCCCGCTGTCGACGGTTCCGTAGCCCGGCACGATGTTGAGGGTCAGGCCGAAGGGGGCCGTCCGGCGATCCATCAGGCGCACCCGGGTCTCGAGGAAGCCGCCGTTGAAGCCGCCCGTGGTCCGGGCCGGGGTGCCCGGCGCGCCGATGTCGTAGGCGTTGAAGGTGACGCCCGGGGCCAGGCGGAAATCGTTGGTCAGCGGCACCTTCAGGGCCAGGGAACTGTCCACGGTCAGGAAGCGGGCGACGCGCCGGCCGAGTCGCCCGCTCGTCTCCCATTCCAGCTCCGCCTCCCCGGGAACGCCGAGGTCGCTCCCCTCGGTGAAGCCGAACAGATGCTCGCTGTCGAGGTCGCCCGGCGTCAGGTTCTCGGCGGCGGTGGGCAGGGACTGGGCCAGTGCCGGCCCGAGCGCTGCGGCCACCCAGAGCGCCGCGGCCAACCCGAGCGCCGCGGCGAGGCCGCACAGGACCGATCCTGGAGCCGAGAGGCGACGCGGAGCGCCGGTGTGCGTCATAGCCCTGACCCATCATTATAGCTAATGCTATATCTAATAGGGTGGGCGATGTAAGGCCGTCAACGGTCGAGCATGCCGGACGCGTGGTCTCCGGAAGTCCGGTCGCAGATCCGGCGCCGCGCGTCGGAGGGAACGGCGTCGCGCGGTGACGGCGGCGCGGGGCGTGAACCGCTGGGCGCGGAGCGGAACCGCGCCGCGTCCGCGCTCCGGCTCACGCCGGTCCGGTCTCGGGGGTTGTCCCGGCCGGGGGCGGGGACGCGACGGGCCCGGGCTGCCCCCGGCGCGCGCGGCGCTCCTCGATCCGCTGCAGGATCACGTAGAAGGACGGCACGAACAGGACCGCCAGGCAGGTCGAGGCGAGCATGCCGCTGAACACCGTGATGCCGATCGACTTGCGCGCCGCGGCGCCGGCCCCGGAGGCGGTGACGAGGGGCAGCACGCCGAGGATGAAGGCGAACGAGGTCATCAGGATCGGGCGGAAGCGCAGCCGCGCCGCCTCCACGGCGGCGGCCGCGATGTCGAGTCCGGCCTGCCGCTTCTCGCGGGCGACCTCGACGATCAGGATGGCGTTCTTGCTCGCCAGCGCGATCAGCAGGATCAGGCCGATCTGCGTGTAGAGGTTGTTGGCGACGCCGAGCAGCAGCAGCGCCCCGACCGTGCCCAGCAGCGCCAGCGGCACGCCGAGCAGGACCGCCAGCGGCAGGATCCAGCTCTCGTACTGGCCGGCCAGGACCAAGTAGACGAGGAGGATGGCGAGGGCGAACACGAGGTAGATCTGCGCGCCGACCGCCTTCTCCTGGTACGACATCGCCGTCCAGTCGTAGCCCGTGCCCGGCGGCAGCACCTTGGCGGCGATCTGCTGCATCAGGTCCAGCGCCTGCCCGGAGCTGAAGCCCGGCGCCGCCCCGCCCACGATCGTCGCCGTCGGGTAGAGGTTGTACAGGCTGATCAGGGACGGCCCCTGCACCGTCTTGATCTCCACGACGGTGCCGAGGGGCACCATCACGCCGTTGCCGGCGCGCACCTTCAGGTTCTCGACGTCCTCGGGGCGGAGCCGGTAATCGGGTGCGGCCTGCACGTAGACCTGGAAGGTCCGGCCGAACTTGTTGAACTGCGTGACGTAGGACGACCCGACGTAGCTCGACAGCGTCGAGAAGACCTGCCCGACCGTCACGCCGAGGGCCTCGGCCTTGACCCGGTCCACCGCGATCGCGATCTGCGGCACGCCGGCCCGGAACGAGGTGTTGAGCTTCCGCAGCCCGGATTGCGAGTTCCCGTCGGCGACGACCGTCCGGGCGAGGCTCTCCAGCAGGGGGTAGTCGAAGTCGCCGTTGCGCAGCTCGATCTGCATGGTGAAGCCGCTGGCGTTGCCGATGCCCTGGATCGGCGGCGGGATCAGCACGAAGGTGTCGGCGTCCTCGACGCCCGCCAGCACCGTGTTGAAGCGCTCGTAGAGGCTGCGCAGATCCTGGCCCTTCTCCTTGGCCCGGACATCCCAGTTCTTGAGAACCACGTAGGCGACGCCGGCATTGGGCAGGCTGGCGCTGGAATCGAGGACCGAGATCCCGCTGATCGAGAGGACGTTGTCGACGCCCGGCGTCGCCTTCGCCTGGGCGCTGATCCGCTGCATCACCGCGTCGGTGCGCTCCTTCGAGGCCCCGTCCGGCAGCTGTGCGCCGATCAGGACGTAGCCCTGATCCTCGGTGGGCAAGAAGGCGGTCGGCAGGCGGGTCAGCCCCCATCCGGCGAGCCCGATCAGCAGGAGCGCCACGGCGACCATGAGGCCGCTGCGCCGGACCATGGTGGCGATCAGCCGGGCGTACCAGCCCTCGAGGACCCCGTAGACGCGGTTGAAGCCGCGGTAGAACACGTTCCGCTGCTCCGGCGGCACCGGCTTGCGCAGCCACAGGGCGCACTGGGTCGGCTTCAGGGTGGCGGCATTGATCGCGCTGATCAGCGCGGTGGCGGCGATCACCAGGGCGAACTGCTTGTAGAGCTGCCCGGTCAGGCCGGGCAGGAACGCGGCGGGCACGAACACCGACATGAGCACCAGGGTGATGCCGATGATCGGGCCGAACAGCTCCTCCATCGCCTTCTCGGCCGCCGCCCGGGGCGAGAGGCCCTCGTCGATGTGGTGGGAGACCCCCTCGACGATCACGATGGCGTCGTCCACCACGATGCCGATGGCCAGCACGATCGCGAACAGCGTCGAGAGGTTCACGCTGAAGCCCATCGCCGCCATGGCGGCGAAGGCGCCGATGATCGTCACCGGCACCGTCGTCGCCGGCACCAGCATGGCGCGCCAGTCCTGGACGAAGACCAGGATGACGATCAGGACCAGGACGGCCGCCTCGAACAGCGTCATGTAGACCTCGTGGATCGAGGCCTGCACGAACTCCGTCGTGTCGAACGGGATGGCGTAGACGAGGCCCGACGGGAAGGTCTTCGCGAGTTCGGCCATCCGGGTGCGGACCGCGTTCGCCACCGTCAGCGCGTTCGCCTCGGGCAGCTGGTAGATGCCGATGCCGGCGGCGGGCTGCCCGTTCAGCGTGAACGACTGGCTGTAGGTCTGCGCGCCGAGCTCGACGCGGCCGACGTCGCGCAGGCGGGTGATGCGGCCGCCGTCCTGCGCGTCCGCCTTGACGACGATGTTCTCGAAGTCCGGGGCGTTGTTGAGCCGCCCGTTGACGTTGAGCGTGTACTGGAAGTCCTGGCCTGCCGGGACCGGCGGCATCCCCACGGCGCCCGCGGTGACCTCCTGGCTCTGCTGCTGCACGATGTTGATGATGGCGTCGGGGGTGAGGCCCCGGGCCTGCACCAGATCGGGATCCAGCCAGATCCGCATCGCGTACTGGCCGGCGCCGAAGACCGTGACGTTGCCGACGCCGGGCAGCCGGGCCAGCTCGTTCTGCACGTTGATGACGCCGTAATTCGACAGGAACAGGCTGTCGAATTTCCCGTCGCTGGCCGACAGCGTGACGAATTGCAGGACCGCGGTGGACTTCTTCTGGGTCGTGACGCCCTGGACCTGGACCGCCTGCGGCAGCGACGACATCGCGATCGCGACCCGGTTCTGCACCAGCACCTGGGCCTGATCGCCGTCCGTCCCGATCGCGAAGGTGACCGTGAGGGTGTAGGTGCCGTCGCTCGCGCTGGTCGACTGCATGTAGAGCATGCCCTCGACGCCGTTGACCTGCTGCTCGATCGGGAGCGCCACCGTGTCGACCACCGTGCGGGCGCTCGCACCCGGGTAGCGGGTGGTGACCTGGACCGTCGGCGGCACGACGTTGGGATACTGCGACACCGGCAGGTTGAAGAGCGACACCGCGCCGATCAGCACCATGACCAGGGCCAGCACGTTGGCCAGGACCGGCCGCTCGATGAAGAAGCGCGAGATCATGCCGTTGGCCCTCGGTGCCGGCGTCTCAGGGGCGGCCCGCCGCCAGGGCGGGACGCGGGGTGGCGGAGATCACTGTCCGATCGTCGGGCGTGTCGGCGTCGTCGGCAGCGCCGGGACTTCCGGACGACGGCTCACCGCGGGAGTGGCGCCGGGTCGGGCAAGGCTTCGGCCACCGCCACCTTCTGGGGCGCGACCTTCGCCCCGGGGATTGCCCGCTGGATGCCGTCCGTGACGACCCAGTCGCCGGGTGCGAGCCCGGTCTCGATCACCCGGTAGCGCCCGTCCCGGGGCCCGAGCGTCACCACCCGCTGCGAGACCGTGTCGTCGGCGCCGACCGTGAGCACGTAGCTGCCCTGCTGGTTCGTCCCGATGGCGTCGACGCGCACCAGCAGGGCCTTGTCCTGACGCCCGACCGGCACCCGGACCCGCACGAACAGGCCTGGGAGGAGCGCGTGGTCGCCGTTCTCGATGAGCGCCCGGGCCATCAGCGTGCCGGTGGATGGGTCAACCTGCGGCGCGAGGTAGTCGAGCTTGCCGGTATGCGGATAGCCGGTCTCGGTCTGCAGCCCGATCTCCACCGGGATCTTGGACAGGTCGCCCAGCGTCCGATGCGTCGCGAGCAGATGCTCCTTGACCAGCAGCACCTGCTGCTCGCTGATGTTGAAGTAGACGTAGAGCGGATCGATGCGCACGAGCTGCGCCAGCTTGGTCGGTCCGCTGATGCCGACGAGCGCCCCGACATCCGCGAGGTGGTTGGTGACCACGCCGTCGAATGGCGCGGAGACCTGCGTGTAGCCGAGATTGATGGCGGCGATGTCGAGGTTGGCCTGCGCCTCCATGACGGCGGCGCTGGCTTGGTCCTGCTTGGTCTTCGCGTCCTCGACGCGCGCCTGCGAGGCGAATTCCTGCCGGCCCAGCGTGGACTGGCGCTGATACTCGGACTGGGCATTCGCCAGGGCGGCCTGCTGCGCCGCCAGGGCGCCCTGCGCCTGCTTGAGCTGCGCCTCGTAGGTGTTGCGCTGGATGGAGAAGAGCGGCGTGCCCTTCTTCACGACGGCGCCGTCCTTGTAGGTGATCGCCTCTAGGAAGCCCTGGACCCGTGCCTCGAGCTCGACGGCCGCGAACGCCTTGGTGTTGCCGGTGAGTTCGAAGTAGCGCGTGACCGTGCGCACGAGCGGTTGCGCGACCGAGACCGTCGGCGGCGGTGGGGAAACGTACTGGTTCGCATCGCGGCAACCGGCGGCGAGTCCCGCGATGGCCGCCAGGGCGAGGAGACGGAGGGATCCGGGAAGCTGCAGCACGATCGGCACGGTCGACCCTCAGCCTGAGAGCGTTACGGGACGGTCTTCGGTCTCGGTCCTGACGCGCACTACTGATCGTCCTCAGCCTTGGCTTCCCGGGCGAGGGTCAGGCACTCCAGCAGATCGACGTAGCTGGGCAGGCCGTCGAGCTGGGCCTCCGCCGCGCAGCGCGTCCGGTCGACCGCCGGGAAGCTGGACCACTTCTTCGCCACCTCGGCACGGGCCGACCCCTCGTCCTGGAGGCAGAGCTTCTGCCGAACGGGATCGAGGGTCATCGCCGTCGTCGCCGCCCGACAGCTGCCGTGAACGTCGAAGACCGGCATCTTGTCCGAGACCGGCGTCGTCAACGCCAGCTCCAACAGCAAGGCGGGGACAGCAAACATCATGATCGGCACACCCGCGCGTCGCGTCGACCGGACGGTCCGGTCGATCCTTGTTCTGGCGGCCCCGCACGGTTGCCGTGCCCTGCAGCAATACAGGTTCGATATTAAAGACCGGCCCGATTCGGTCGCCTATCCTGTATCGATAGCATATGTCGCGGTTAAGTTGTTGCAACAAAAATCGTTATCAACCACGGCGCACTACCTAAAGCGGTGGCGTCCGGCAGAGCGGCCGTATGATTGCTGTGATGTCTGCCAAGTGAGTAAGATAGAATGAAAATTTGGAACGTTTGTTAAAATAATGAGAGCTTTCCCGCGTAATAGGTCGATTGAGCGAGTACGCAGGGCAACTGTACGATCGCTCGGGCCGCGGGCGCCGGCGCCAGTCTGGCGCTATCCGTCGCGCCCGGCGCGGCCAGTGGCTCCGGCTCCGGGACAGGCCGAGGCGCTGATGGTGTCCGTCATGCCGACCGGCGAGACCGTTTCGATCGGTGCGGCGGGCCCCGGCCGCGCCGCGGCCGGGGCCCCACCCGCCTACTTGTCGAGGGCGTTCTCGACGGCGTCCTTGGCCTTGCCGCGCTCCTGCTGGGCCTGGCCCCGGAGCTTCTGGTCGCGCCCCTCGGCCTTCAGCGCCTCGTCGTCCGTCAGGTTGCCGACGCCGCGCTTGGCGCCGCCGACCGCCTCGTTGGCGAGGCCCTTGAGCCGGTCGACCGCGCCCGCCGTAGTCGGCGTGTCGTCGGCCAGCGCCGGGCCTGCGAGGGCGAGGCCGAGGAGCGCGCCACGAAGCGCCGTCTTGCGGGTGCTGCTCATCCGGTTCTCCCGAGAAGATCGAGGGAGCGCGGTCTGACCGACCGTCCGCGCCGGCGCAATGACGCACACGTACCGGATCGCCGGACCGGCAACCGGTACGGCACCGGTCCGCCGGTTCGGGCGTGTCCCGTGGCGCGGACGGCCCTGCGCGGCCGAGATCCCGGCGCGGGGCCGGTCAGGCGGCGGACCGGAACGCCGCGCGCCCGTTGCGGAGGATCGAGATCAGCGCACCGACGAGGCCGGCCAGGATCACCCCGTCGATCGCCAGGAGGGTGATCGCCCGGTTCCACAGCCGGTCGAGGCCGAGATCGGTGGTGACGGACTCGGGATGCGCCGGGTCGGCCATCACGCCGATCGTGTAGTCGCCCGTGTGCAGGCCGGTGAACACGTAGTTCACCCGGCGGGTCACGCTGCCCTGGGGCGTCCGCAGCGAGAGCGTCGCGTCGCAGATGTGGAAGACGAGCTTGGTGCTGCACTTGCCGTCACTCACGCGGGCGTTCGGGACGGGCCGGGCAGCCTCGCGGACCTGCCAGTCCGAGATCAGAACGGGCGCCGTGTAGATGGCGCTGGCTGCCAGGAGGCCGCCGAACAGCACGAAGCCGAACAGCACGCCCAGGATGACGGTCCAGCTCGTGCGGTCGGGCGGCAGGCGCAGGGTCTCGGCGGTCTCGGGCTTGGCGGGCGATCCCATGCGATCCTCAAGCAGGCAGGGCTTCGGGAGAGGGGGTGCCGGCGGCGACGGTCGCGCTCGCGGCGCGCTCGGCCAGGGCGCGGCGGGCTTGGAGCGCGGCCTGGTAGCGGGCGATCAGGTCGGCGAAATCCTGCGGCTTCATCCGGCGCGGCAGTCCGACCGTGAGCGTCACGATGCGGCGCTTCGGGTCGAGCTTCACGGGGTGTCGCCCCGGGGCCCGCTCCGGCCAGTCCGCGCCCGGCGGCAGCAGCAGGCGGGTGACGATGCCGCCGCGGCTCAGCGACATGTCGAGATCGGCGACGGCCTCCCAGGGGATCACCCTGTCGAGACCGGGCGCCGTCAGCCCCGCAGGGCTCAGGATCAGGGTGATCGGCTCGCCGCGCGACAGGACGAAGGCGCCCGCCGCGCCGAAGGCGGCCGCGAGGGCCAGGGCCACGGCCGACACGATCCGGGCCTCGTAGGGCGACAGCCCCGGGACGCGGAGCAGCACGAGCGCGAGCGCGGCGGCGGCGAAGAGGCCGGCGCTGGCGGCCAGCGTGAGGCCGCGGGCGCGGTGGCTGGCGCGCAGCACCCGTTCCTCGGTTCCGATCTCCGCGGCGGTCGCCTCCAGATGCGCGCGGGCGGCGGCCTCCCGCGCGCGGACCGCGCCGAGGAAGTCCCGCGTCGCGGCCCGGCACAGGCCGTCGGGGTCGGCGAAGTAGGCGGCGAGCTGGTCGCGGGCCCGGGCCGGCGGCGCGGTTCCGGCCGCGGCGAGCAAGTCGGCGTCCATCGCCAGCCCGAGGGCCGCGACGCGGTCGCGGGTCGGCGGGTGGGTGTCGGTCGGGTGCGCCTGCTCGTCCTCGAGGCGCGCCGCGGGATCCTCGAGGCCGCGCGCGATCGCGCCGTCGAACGCCGCCGCCACGAGGTCGGCGGCGGCCGTCTCCGGCGCGTCGGTCGCCGCGTCCAGGGTCTCGACGACGCGCGGGCGCGCGGCGCCGTAGCGCAGGAGCGCCCGGGCCGAGGCGTCGGGGGAGGTCACGGCGGCGCCGGCCGCGTCGGCCGCGAACTCGCGCACCCGGCTCCAGTGGCGCACGGCGAGGTGGAACTGCTCCATCACGAACAGGCCGAGGCGGATCGACGGCCCGAGCACGCCGAGCGCGCCGCGCTCGCGCTCGGCCATCGCGTCGAGGGAGCGCCCGACGCCCGCGTAGATCGGCAGGAAGCGCTGGCTGTAGGCGGTGTCGCCGCCGGCGTAGTGGGCGAGTTCGTGCCCGAGGATCGCCGCCGTCTCGTCGACGCGCAGCAGGGCGAGATAGGGCAGGGGCACGTAGAGGATCCGGCCGTCGAGCCGCGCGCCGCCGGGCTCGAGCACGGCCGGGCCGGCGCTGACGAAGAAGCCCTCGGTGAGGCCGACGACCAGGGCCTCGGGCTTCAGCGCGCCCATCCGGTCGGCGAGCGCCTCGACGAGGCGCCAGAGACCCGGCGCCTCGGCCGGCGCGATCCGCCGCCCGAGGATCGGCAGCGGCTCGGGCGCGAAGGCGACGAGGGCCCGGCGCAGGCCGATCAGGGCGCCGCACGCGGCGAGGATCGTGGCGCCGACCGCGCCGGCCGCGATCGCCAGGAGCTTCACGCCGCCGCCGCTGAGGCCGCCGTCGACGAGCAGCCCGGCCTCGAACAGGACCACCGCCACGAGGCCGGCGGTCGCCGCCACGATCTGGGCGGCGAGGGCGGGCGGAAGCAGCCGCCGCACCAGCGAGAAGCCGCGGACCAGGGCGTCGCGCGACCCGCGTCCCAGCTGCCCGAGCAGGCCGCCGACGAGCAGAACGAGCACGGAGAGCGCCGCCGCGATTCCGCCGCCCGCGACCGCGACCGCCGGCAGCCTGCGCCGCCAGTCCATCACGGCGGCGAGGGTCCCCGCGTGGTCGCGGATCTCGCGGGCCTTCACCGCGGCGTAGGGGCCGCCGTAGAGGCGGCCGTCGTGCCGGAACTGCAGGCTGAAATCGGGGCGCCCGTCACGCGGAGCCCGCGCCTCCAGATCCGCCACGACCGCGCCGAGGCGGTCGCGCTCGGCCGCGAAGGCCCGCCAGTCGTCGAGGCCGCGCTGGCCCTGCCAGAGCCCGATCAGCAGGATCGCGAGCGGCAGCAGCACGGTCGCTGCCAGGAGCCCGGCGAGGGCGCGCGGTCGCGAGCGGTCGCGCGGGGGCGCTGCTTCGGCGATGGTCGGCTCCTGATGGCGAGACGCGGGCGCGGCAAGGCGGGCGCGGCAGGATTGCGGTCGGGTCGGCGTCCCGGTATCGAGCCGGCGCAGCGAACAGTCTCGGTCCAGGAGGCTATAGATGCGGTCGAGCTACAGCTTCCGAGCGACAAAGATTGGGCGCAACCGGATCGATAACCGATTCGACGGCCGGTTTTCTAACCGGCCGAACGGCCACGTCAACCGAATGCTGCGGTCCGGCCTCCGAGGGCTCCGGGCGCGGCGCGCCTTGCCCGGCCGGTGCGCCCGCCCCACTCTGGGCGCTTCCGCGCTCGCGCCCGGCGCGACCGGGCCCGGTTTGGATGCCAGCCTCGGAGGCGCCGCTCCGCGGGAAGACCGGAAGGGAGAGACCATGAATCTGCTGAAGCGGCTGTTCGGACGCGCCGATGCGGCACCGGCGGAGGCGGCGCCGGACGAACCGCTTCTCGTCAACGCCTACGCGACCGTGCGCGACCTGCCCGCGCTCTCCTTCGACCACGCGCTGAACGGCCGGCGGGACCTGTCCGACCCCGAATTGCAGCCGCATCTCGACGGGTTCATCGGCTACGTCATGGGACGGGGCGACGGGCAGATGACCGCCCACCGCTACCATCTCTGGCGCCACCTGCAGCGCGTCCGCAACCACGTCAGCTTCGCGGTCGCCGCGTCCGACCTACCCCGCGTGGAAGCCTGGGCGCTCGCGGCGAACGCCGTCCTCTTCCTGCCCGACGGCTCCGTGCGGGCGCCCGACATGGCGCTCCTCCTGTCGGCCGCGGGCGAGACGGATCCGGCCGCGCGTCTGCCCTACCCGCCCGACGCCGTCGCGCGCCGCGCCCGGACCCTGGAGCGCCTGGAGGATCTGGACCCGAAGCCGCCCGCCGGCATGCCCCCCGCGCTCGGCGAGGCGGAACTCGCGCTGCGACCGCCGGCGGAGGTGCTCCGGCGGGCTCTGGCCCTGCTCTACATCGCGGCCTGGGGGCAGGCCTTCGGCGCCGGCACGACGCTGCGCGAGCCGGGGCAGAGGACGCTGAATCCGATCGGCTTCGCGGCCCTGTCGCCGGCCGAGCGCGCCCAGATCGAGGCGGCGGACCCGAAGGACGCCGCGGCGGCGTCCTGGCGCTACGAGGCCGCGAACACCCTGCTGTGGGCGCTCGGCGTGCGCGCGGCCCGGATCGCCGACAGCGACGCCACGGTCGACGTCGACGCGCTCTGGCGGGCGGTCGCGCCGCTCGCCCGGGACGCGGGCGCGGCCGACGCCGCGCGGCTGCGGCCGCCCGGCGAGATCCTGGAGGCGCTGGACCGCGCGTGGCGGGCGCACTGGGTCGTCCGGCAGGCGCGGCAGAAGGGGACAGCCCCCGCGGGGCTCAACGGCGACGTCGTGGCGGAGCGCCACGTCGCGCTGAACTGGCTGACCGGATTCCAGAACGACCGCGACACGCCCTGGGACGCGACCGACACGCCGACGTGACCGCGCCGCGGCTCAGCGCAGACCGTCGAAATAGTCGAAGAACACGCGGTCCGGATCGTGCTCGTCGCGCAGCGCGCACAGCCTCTGCCACTTCTCGGGCGTGAACGCCTGGGCGACGATCTCGGGCTGCTCGACCGTGTTGGTCTCGCCGATGTAGTAGCCGATGTTGAGCGGCTTCAGCGCGGCGATCACCGCCCGATGCCAGGCGGCGTTGGCCTGATCGTCGTCCGCCTCGTGCCACATGGTCCAGGGGCCGCCATAAACCTTCGAGGTCATGGAGCGGGCCATGTTCCGCTGCGGCCCCGGGACGTCGGGTCCGCAGAAGATCGTCGACAGGAACACCGAGGTCGCCGAAGGCGCCCGCTGCCACAGGGGCAGGATGGCCGCCATCACCGCGCCGGGGCTGTGATTGGAGAAGGTGGCCTCGACCCGGGATCGCACGCCCTCCGGGAAGAGCGCGCCGGACGCGTCGAACAGTTGCTCGAAGTCGAGGGGCGTCACCCGCGCGCTCGACAGGGGCGCGACCGGTGCGTCATCGAGCGGCGCCAGCGCGCGCCGGGCCGCCTCCGGGGTGTCCTCGAAGGCGGTGGCGGTGACCATGCAGACCCAGCCGTTCCGGTCCGCCGCCGCCTCGGCCAGCGCGGGCGGCGCCTTCACGAGGAACTGGGTCAGCTCGACGCTCGGCGCGATCGTGGGCGCCGCCTCGCCGAGCCACGTGCCGACGGCCGGCGCATCCTCGAGGCGATAGAAATACTCGCTCCCGTGAATGGCCTTCGGCAGCGCGTGGAGCTTGAGGAAATACTTCGTGACGATCCCGAAGAAGCCCGGGCCGGCGCCGCGCGCGGCCCAGAAGAAGTCCGGGTTCTCGGTCTCGCTGGCCCGGATCCGCTCGCCCTGGGCGGTGACGAGCTCGATCGCCTCGAGGCTCTCGGTGCCGTAGCCCCAGACCGTGGGGTTCCAGGCCATGCCGCCGCCGAGGAAGTAGCCGCTCGCCTTGACCTGGGGGCAGTGGCCGGTCGGGAAGGCGAGTCCGTGGGCGTTGAGCGCCTTCTGGATGTCGCGGTTGCTGACGATCGGCTGGATGACCGCCCGGCGCTGCGCGACATCGATCGCCAGGATCCTGTCGAGGCTCCCGAGGTCGATCAGGATCCCGCCGTTGCGCAGGGTCGGCTGGCACCAGTTGTGGCCTCCGCCGCGGACGACGACCTTGAGGCCGTGCGCGCGGGCGAACTTCACGGTGGCGACGATGTCGTCCTCGTCGGCGGCCCTGACGATCATCTGCGGCGCCCGGTCGGGGATCAACCTGTTCCACAGGTTCCCGTGAAGCGCCTCCCGGAACTGCGGGTCGCCCGCGTCGATGACCGGGCCCTTGCAGGCCGTCCTCAAGGTCTCAGCATTCATGACTGGGCACTGCGCGGGCGTGGAGGCCCGCTCGGGCGACGCGGCCTGAGCGGGCGGAGCAGGACGGCCGGTCTCGCGATCCGGCCCTCAGTAGGGGACGCGGTCCGCCTTCTGGGCGTACTTCTTCCAGACCTCGACGGCCTCCGCGCGCATGATCTGCTGGGTCGGGATGGAGCGCTCGCCGACCTCCTTCTTGAGCTCGGCGTAGATCATGCTGTCGTCGAAGCCGCCGTATTCCAGCGCGTCCTCGACCTGCGCCGCGTAGTAGACGTTCTTGACGCCGGCCCAGTAGGCGGCCGCCATGCACATCGGGCAGGGTTCGGCGCTGGTGTAGAGCGTCGCGTTCCGGAGCTTGAAGCTGCCCTGCGCCTTGCAGGCCTTCCGGATCGCCTCGATCTCGCCGTGCCAGGTCGGGTCGTTCTCGGCGACGACGCGATTGGCACCCTCGGCGATGATCTCGCCGTCCTGGACGATCACGCAGCCGAACACGCCGCCGGCACTGTCGACCAGCGACGTCTTCTCCGACAGGGCGATCGCCCGGGCCATGAACTTTTCGTGGTTGTCAGACATTGGAACCTCTGTCGTCGCGAAACGGGTCGGTTGGTCGGGACTATGAACCGCGGAGATTTCTTAATCGAGGGGCGGTCCCGATTGTTGTGTCGGACCGCACTAGACTTCGCGCGGCGTGCTTAACAACTCCGGGTCGGCCGACCGGCATTGGCTTCGGGTTGAGCGATGTCGCCGCGCGGTCCGGCCGAGCGGTGCGGGGTGTCACGGAGCGCGACCGCCGTCGAGCCGCGCGGGCAGGATCGGCGACGGGGCCGCGCGCGGATCGGGACGTTCCGCTGAAACCGTGCGTCCTGCGAACGCATGTTCGTCAGCCAGTAACGAGCGGCTACCCGCGGCTTGGCGACAGAATAGACAGGGGCGGAAGTGCCGCGTCAACGCCGGCCCGCGATCGTCGGCAGTCGAATTGTAAATATAGGGAAATGCAATAAAACGACCGTGAAGAGATGATCGATCAGGCTCTCCGGCTCGATCCGAGCAGCACATATGGCGCGTCGCGGTCACGGCGGCGGCTCCTGATCGGGACGGCGGCGCCCCGCCTGAGACGGACGGACAAGAAATAATCCGTCCCGTCATGGCAGGGCACCCCGACCCTGCGCCCCGACCCTGCGCCACACCTGGCGCCACACCCTCCGCCGCGCCCGGCGACGATCGTCTCCGCCCCGTTTTTTCATTGTCGCTCCGTCCCAGCTCGGCGGGGCTCGGGCGGAGCGGGCGCCGAAAAAGTCCGGCATTCCGGGCCGCGCGCGCGGAAGATAAATATCGTGCAAGCGTTTCCGCTTAAAAGACGATCGCCGTAGAGAACGTGCTGTATTTACAATTAAAATATTCGACCTCCGCGCTGAGGTCTTGACTCCGGTCGTAGATTGCCCGCTGATACAGGCATGCAGAGCAGTGCTGCCAATGGAGTGGCGGGCGCTCGATGCAAGATCAATTTTCGGTTGTTTATCCTCGTGTTCCGCGGCGCGGCAGATCCCTGCGGGTCCGCCGCCGCCTCGGTGCCGCGGTCCACGGACCGGCCGTCCGGGTCGCCGGAGGTGGCGCCTCTCGGCACCGCCCCGGACCCGCCGGGCGGTGACCGGGCGCGGCGCCGGGGGCCGGGCGAAGCCAACGCGCGAGTGCAGGCAGCCGTGCAACGGAAGCGCGTCGGTTCATGAGCGGTGCCACATCGTCCGTCAGCATCGTGACGCAGACGACCATCCGGCCGGAGAGCGCGGACGCCTTCGCCCGCTGGCAGGTCGACACCAGCGCCGTCGTCGCGGCCTTCCCGGGCTTCATCGAGCAGCAGCTGATCCCGCCGCGCCCGCCGCTGCAGGTGGACTGGGTGATCGTGCAGCGGTTCCACAGCCTGGAGCAGGCCAAGACCTGGATGGCCTCCCCCGAGCGGCAGGCCCGCATCCAGGGCGCCACGCCGATGCTCGTCGGCCGCGACGACGTCCACATCGTCAAGGACGACGCCGGCGCGGCCCGGACCTCGCCGGTCAGCGCGGTGATCAGCACCCGCGTGAAGCCCGGCATGGAGGCCGCCTACCTCCGGTGGGAGCAGAAGATCGCGGCCGCGCAGTCGCGGGCGCCCGGCATGCAGGGCTACCGGTTCGAGCCGGCCGTGCCGGGGGTGCAGGAGGACTACGTCGCGATCCTGCGCTTCGACAGCGAGGCGAACCTGCGCACCTGGATGGACTCGCCCGAGCGGCGGGCCCTGGTCGCCGAGGCGGCGCCGATGACCGCGGAATTCCACACGCGGACGGTGCAGAGCGGCTTCGAGCAGTGGTTCCGCAACGTCGCGCCGCCCGGAGAGGGCGCGCCCGCGGCGTGGAAGATGAACATGATCGTCGTGCTGACCCTCTACCCGACCGTGTTCCTGTGGGGCGTCCTGGTCGGCGCGCCGATCCTGGCCGGCATGCTGAAGGTGGATTTCCCGGTCGCCCTGTTCATCGGCAACGTGTTCAGCGTCCTGCTCACCTCGCTGATGGTGCCCTGGACGGCCAAGCGGCTGGGCTGGTGGCTGACGCCGGATCCGGCGCGGCGGACCCGGGTCAACCTGCAGGGCGCCGCGCTGCTGATCGCCGCCTACGGGCTCATGATCCTCGTGTTCTGGAAGCTGTTTTGACCGGCGGCGCGCCCGGGCGGTCGCGGCCCGCGCGGCGCCGTCGCGGGCAGGGGCCGGGCGCGGGGACAGGGCGCGCGATGCTCCGGTCGGTGTCCCGGGCGAGCCCGCGCCCGGCGGCCGGCCTGCTGATCCTGGCCTGCGGGGTCGGTCTGGCCGGGCCCGCCCGCGCCGAGCCTGCGCCCGCTCCGGCCACGGCCGCGGCCAGTTCCTCGGCCACGTCGGGGACGGGTGCGGCCGACGGGACGCCCGTCGCGGCCGCGGCCCGCGCGCGGCGCCAGGAGGCCGCCGTTGCCGTCGCGGCCGCCACCGTGATGGCGGCGCCGCCGCCGTCCTTCTTCAACTTCTCCGACACTGTGGTGAGCTACCGCTTCCAGGGACCCTCGGCGGAGCCCGGCCTCCGGGTCCAGCGTCCCGACGGCCAGTTCGTGGGGCGCGAGGTCCCCAAGACCGTCATCAACCTGTTCCACGCCAACGCGTGGGCCTACGGCACCAACCTGCTCTCCCTCGACATCCTCCGGTCCGGATCCCAGGATCCGGCCGGCAATCAGGTTGGCCGGTTCGAGGGCGTCGGCGCCACCGAGTTCTACCTGATCTACCGGGGCGTCCTGAGCCTCAACAAGGTCTTCGACACGCAGGCCCTGGCCATCCCCGGCCTCGTGAAGGATGTCGGCCTGTCGTTCGGGGCCGACGTCAACACCAAGGACACGACCTTCGATTCCGAGAAGCGCGCCGGGACCTTCGGGCTGAGCTTCGCCTTCGACGTGCCGGCCGGGTTCGTGAACCTGAAGGTCCAGGGCTACAAGGAGTTCTCCCGCAACGGCTTCGCCGGATACGGGCCGGTGCCGGGCTTCGACTACGCGCACTTCCGCAGCGTCGAGTTCAAGATGACGCCGGAATTCGAGATCACCTACACGATCCCGCTGCCGTTCACCGGGCTGCCGCTGTCGCTCGCCGGCTTCAACACGATCGTGCTGCCCAAGGGGCGCTACGGTCGATTCAACGAGAACGACACCCAGCTGGAATTCGTCTCCCAGACCAACCTCGTGCTCGATGTCGGGCAGCTCGTCGCCGGCACGCCCAACCGGGTCGAGGTCTTCGCCGGGTTCCAGTACTGGCACAACAAGTTCGGGGGCGACCCGCGGCGCACGCTCAACACCGAGGAGAAGGCGCTGATCGCCGGGGTGGCCTACCACCTGAAATGAGCCCGCCGGATCGGCGCGGTCGGGGACATGACGGGCCCGGTGTCGGGCCCGATGAAGGCGGCCTCAGGCGCGGCCTCAGGCGCGGACGAGCTTGCCCACGACGGCGAGCAGCTGCTCGGGCTTGAACGGCTTGGTGATCCAGCCGGTCGCCCCGGCCGCCTTCGCCTGCTGCTTGATCGCCTCGTCGGATTCCGTGCTCAGGAAGAGGATCGGCACGCCGGTGCAGCTCGGCAGCGTCCGCAGCTGCTTGATCATCTCCAGCCCGTTCATCACCGGCATGTTGAGATCGGTGATGACGAGGTTGACGCTCTCGCTCCTGGCCTTCGCGAGGCCTTCGGCGCCGTCGCCGGCCTCGATCACCGTGTGGCCGGCCGGGCCGAGCACCACCTTGATCATCTGCCGGATGCTGGGCGAATCGTCGACGGCGAGGACAGTGGCCATGACACGGATTCCGTTCTTGTGCCTGACGCGCGCCTAGAGGAGCGGCGCGCTGGGGTGTTCGATCGCGGCGCGCCGGAACGCGCTCTCGACCGCCGGGGGGACGTTGACCAGCGCGATCCCGGCGGCCCGACCCCGCGCCGTCCGGTCGGCCGCGAGCACGATCTGGACGAAGGTGACGTCCGCGCGCTCGACCGCCGCGCAGTCGAGGGTGAGGCGCGCCCCGCCGGCGAGCGCCGCCGCCAGCGTGTCCTGCAGCGCCCGGACGGTCCGGATGGTGCAGTCGGGACCGAGCGTGAGGACGGGAGCCTCGGACATGCGGGTTCGTGACCTCGACGACGGATGTGCGGGGCGACGCGCCGCCGCGCCCGAGTCAACACCGCGGCGGGTAAATTCTTCCTGAAGGTTCGGCCAATCGCGGACGGCCGACGCGGCCGCAGACGCAGCACAGGACGGAGGTCTGCCCGGCCCGGGACAGTGTTGATTGGCTAATACTGTGATCTCTGCCGGCCGCTGCGGCCATCGGCCGGGCGATAACGCTTTCTTCAACGGCGATCCTTAGCCTCGGTCGGGTGCCGACCGTGGGATTGTTGCATGACCCGCGCGCGTCGGACGACGCCGAGAGACCCGCCCGCCGATGGCCTTCCAAGTCGCCCACGACATCCTCAGGCAGGTCCCGGCCCGGTTCCGCCGGCCCGAGATGCGGCCCGAGGTGGGGTCCGAGGTGGGGCTCGATGACCGGCGCGGATCGGGCGCGGCGATCCCGGCCACCCCGCTCCCGGAGGCGGCCGCGTCGTCCAGCGAGCCCGCGCCGCCGCCCGCCGCGATCGTGGCCGAGCCGGCGCCCGCCGCGCAGGCGGCCGACCTGCTCCAGGCCTGGCTCGGCCTCTCGGCGCAGCAGCGGACGCTGCTCGACGCCCTCGTCGCCGAGCTCGGGATCGTCTCCACCGACGTGGAGGCCAACGTCCACGGCCTGTCCAACCGCTTCCAGAGCATCGCCGCCACGACCTGCGAGCAGTCGGAGATCGTCCGGGGGCTCGTCGCCTCGGTCCAGACCGTTCGGATCGACGACCGGACCCTGCAGCTCGGCGACGTCGCCGCCGGCCTCGGCGAGACGCTCACCGCCCTGATCGAGCGGATCACCCTGATGTCGTCCCGCGGGTCGACCCTCGCGCAGGTTCTGGCCGGGGTGCTCGAGGGCCTGTCGTCGGTCGAGGGGAGCGTCGCGCAGATCGAGCGGATCAACCGCCAGACCAACCTCCTCGCCCTGAACGCCAAGATCGAGGCGGCCCGGGCCGGCGCCAGCGGCGCGGCCTTCGCGGTGGTCGCCGACGAGGTGCGCGGCCTCGCCACGACGATCAACGCCCTGTCGGACGTGATCAAGCAGCAGATCGGCACCATGGCGGCCGGCCTGCGCGGCAGCCATGCCCTGCTGGGCGACATCGCGGCGATCGACATGTCCGAGGAGAGCCGGACCGCCGAGACGCGCGTCCGCATGGTGATGCGGGCGCTGGTCGAGCAGAACGCGCAGGTCGCGGGCATCCTGCAGCAGACCGCCGAGACCACGCAGGCCATCACGCAGGACGTGTCGGCGGCGATCGTGGCGATGCAGTTCCAGGACCGGGCCAAGCAGCGCATCCAGAACGTCGAGGGCCTGCTGCGCTCGGCCGGCGCGGAGCTCGGGCGGCTCGCCGACCACAGCGCGGACCGCGTCGCGGCGCCGGATGCCGCGGCCGATCCGGCCTGGATCGCGGCGGCGATCGCCGGCTGCACCCTGGGGGAGGTTCGCGCGCGCCTGACCGAGCGCCTGCTCGGGGGGGCTCCGGCCTCCGAGACGCCGGCCGCCGACGCCGCCGACGATCTGGACGGCATCGACCTGTTCTGAGCGCGCCCGCCGCGCCGGCGCGCGCCGAGGGCAGCCCGTGCGGGCCCGGTCGGCGGTCGCGCCGCGGCCGGGCCTTCCCGCGCCGGACCGGCCGCGACCGGCCCCGTTCCCGGCTCCAGTCCCACCGCAATCCGCGCGCCGCCCGCAGGGACCTGCCGCGGCCCGCATCCGGGCGGCTGCGCGCCGGTGGGCGTCGATGTTCGTCCACGCCCGTCCGCGTCCGTCCACGTCCGACTGAGTCCATCGATGTTCGTCGACGCGCGTCGACGCGCCGTGATGGCCGGAGCCGTGCCGCACCGCGCGCCCGAGATCCTGTGATCCGCGTGTCACACGATCGCAGTATCCGATAATCAAGCTCTTCGAACCCGATGTGGATATACTTCCCGTTCAGGACTCAAATCTGTTCGTTAACCGAAAATTTCTGGTCCGATTATATACAACCCAGGAAGTCAGGCGGCGGCTTCGCGTCGTGTCCCGTCACCGCGCGGTCGCCGCGCGCCGGGACAGTCTGTTCGACTGCCTGATCGCGAAGGACGCGGCCGGTCTCCGGTATCGGCGCGTCCGTCCGCGCTCGGGATCGGGCGGTTGGTTCTGTATCTGCGTTCTGTGTCCGGGGGTCCGTTCGTCCCATGACTGCTCTCGATCCCGCGGAGATCTTCCGCGCCGAGGCCGCCGAGCTGCTCGCCCGCCTGGAGACGACGCTGCTCGACCTCGGCGACCGGCCCGAGGACCGGGCCCTGATCGATACGGCCTTCCGGGCCCTGCACACCATCAAGGGCTCGGGCGCCATGTTCGGCTTCGAGCAGGTCGCCGCCTTCACCCACGATTTCGAGACCGCCTTCGACCGCGTCCGGCGCTGCGAGGTCCCGGTCGGCCGCGACCTCGTCAACGTCTCCCTCTCGGCCAAGGACTTCATCCGCGGCCTCATCGAGGAGCCCGAGGCGAGCGCCCCGATCATCGGCGAGGCCATCCTGGCCGAACTCGAGCAGCTGCTCGGCGCCGCGTCCCGCCCGGCCGCCCCGTCCGCGCTCCTCCCGGAGCCGGCCGCCGAGCCGGCTGCGGCGGGGGAGGGCGGCTGGCAGATCGGCATCGCGTTCGCGCCCGAGATCCTCCGCAACGGGACCAATCCCCTGGCGCTCCTCGACGAGCTGCGCGACCTCGGCGCCTGCACGATCGTGCCGCGCCTCGACGCGCTGCCCGAGCTGCCGGCCCTCGACCCCGAGAGCCTCGCCATCGGCTGGGACGTCACGCTGCGCGCGGCCGTGCCCCGCGAGGTGATCGAGGACGTCTTCCTGTTCGTCCGGGACGAGATGACCCTGACGCTCGTCCCGGTCTCGGCCGCGCCACCGGACGCCGCGCCCGAGCCGGCCGAGGCCGCACCGCCGCCGTCGGGGCCGCCGTCGGGGCCGCCGTCCGGGCCGCCGTCCGGCGCGGTTCCGGCTGCCGATCTCGCCGCCCGCGCGTCCGGCGAGACCGGACCGGCCGGACCGGGGGCGGTCGAGCCCGCGGCCCGGGCCGCCGAGCGCGTCCCGGCCCGGCGGGCCGAGGAGCGGCCGGCCAGCAGCGTCCGGGTCGAGGCGGAGCGGCTCGACGAGCTGATGGACCGGGTCGGCGAGCTGGTCATCGCCCAGGCGCGGCTCAGCCAGCTCGCCGGCCTGCATGCCGATCCCGGCCTCAAGGCCATCGCCGAGGAGATCGAGCGCCTGTCCGCGCGGCTGCGCGACACCACGATGAGCATCCGCATGGTCGCCATCGGCGCCCTGTTCGGCCGCTTCCGCCGCCTCGTCCACGACCTCTCGCGCGATCTCGGCAAGCCGGTCGAGTTCGTCACTGCCGGCGAGGAGACCGAGCTCGACAAGACCGTGATCGAGCGCCTGGCCGACCCGCTCGTCCACCTGATCCGCAACGCGATCGACCACGGCATCGAGGCGCCCGAGCGCCGCGCGGCCGGCGGCAAGGCCGCCACCGGGCGGATCACGCTCACCGCCGAGCATGTCGGCGCGCAGGTGCTGGTGAGCGTGCGCGACGACGGCGCCGGGCTCGACGCGGCCCGCATCCGCGCCAAGGCCGAGGAGAAGGGCCTGTGCGCGCCGGGCGCGGTGCTCACCGACCAGCAGATCTACCAGTTCCTGTTCGCGCCGGGCTTCTCGACCGCGCAGGAGATCTCGGCCCTGTCGGGGCGCGGGGTCGGCATGGACGTCGTCAAGAAGACGATCGAGAGCCTGCGCGGCACGATCGACATCGCGACCGAGCCGGGCGGCGGCACCTGCGTGGCGCTGCGCCTGCCGCTGACGCTGGCGATCATCGAGGGGCTGCTGATCCGGGTGGGGGAGGGACGCTACGTCATCCCGCTGGCCGCGGTGGAGGAATGCGTCGAGCTGCCCGCCAGCGAGCGCGGCGGCCGCGGGCGGGACTTCCTCAACATCCGCGGCGCGCTGGTGCCGTTCCTGCGGCTGCGCAGCCTGTTCGGGGCCGCGGGCGAGCCGGACCTGCACCAGAAGGTGATCGTGGTGGCCGCCGGTGAGGCGCGGGTCGGCCTGGTGGCGGACCAGATCATCGGCAACCACCAGACCGTCATCAAGTCGCTGTCGAAGCTGCACGCGGACGTGGCGACCTTCTCCGGGGCGACGATCCTGGGTGACGGCACGGCCGCGCTGATCATCGATGTCGGCCGCCTCGTGAGCGGCGGGCGCGCCGAGGGCGTGCGCGAGTACCAGGAGGTGGCGTGATGAGCGGCGGCGTGGCGCGCGGAGTCGTCGAGCCCGGCCCGCAGGCGGCCGCCGACGGCGGCCAGCGGGACGGTCGGCAGGGCGGCCAGCAGGTGGTGATGTTCCGGATCGGCTCGGAGAGCTTCGCGCTGGAGGCCGGGATGGTGCGCGAGATCATCGATCCGATCCCGGCGACGCGGGTGGCGGGGGCGCGCCCGCATATCGATCGGATCGTGAACGTGCGCGGCAACGTCGTGCCTCTGGCCGACATCCGCGAGCGGTTCGGGATGCCGGCGGCGTCGGCGAGCCCGGACACGCGCTTCCTCGTCCTGGAGGTGGCGGTGGCGGGCGACCCCGTGGTCGTCGCGCTGGTGGCCGACAAGGTGTTCGCGGTCACGGAGGTGGATCCGGCGCAGTGCGAGGCGGTGCCGCCCGTCGGCACAACCTGGCGCCCGGAGTACATCCGCTCGATCGTCAAGGCGGGAGACGAATTCATCATCGTCCCCGAGCTCGAGCAGATCCTCGACTGAAGTCTTTCCGAAGTCTTTCCGAAGTCTTTCCGAAGTCTTTCCGAAGTCCCGTCAGAAGCTCGTGTTTGCGTAGGGGTAAAGGGCGATGCGTTTCTCGATCAAGGCCAAGCTCGGGGTCGGCTTCGGCGCGATCCTCGTTCTCCTGGGGACGGCCAGCGGGGTCGGCTACCAGAGGCTCACGGCCGCCGACGCGACGATGAAGTACGTCCTGAGCCGCGCCGAGATCCAGAAGCAGGTCCTCGAGGGCAAGGCGCACGCCATCCGCAGCGCGTTCAACGTCCGCGGAGCCCTGATCAGCCCGGACGAGACGCAGATGACGGAGTTCGCCAAGCGCTCGGCGACCAACCACGGTGACGCCATGGCGTCCCTGGCCAAGGTGAAGACCCTGCTCATGACCGACGAGGGCAGGAGGCTCTACGAGGACCTGTCGGCCAAGTACGAGAAGCAGAACGCGCTGGGGAACCGGGCTCTGGAGCTGACCCGCGACAATTCCAACGGGAAGACCTGGGCCGAGATCAATGCGGCGGGTCGCCCGGCGCTGGCCGCCCTGCGCACGGACCTCGACGCCCTGATCAACACGGCGACCGACGCCCAGAGCCCCGCCGGAGAGCGGCTCGCCCGGGTCGCCGCGGTGTTCAAGAGCCGGGTCGAGCGGGCCTGGGGGCAGCTGACCTCGGCCACCGGGACGACGAGCGTCGAGGCGCTCCAGCAGCGCGTGGCCCTCGCCAAGCAGTCGCGCGAGGAGATCAACCGGTCGGTGGACGAGCTCGCGGCGGCGGCCCAGGCGGCGGGAATCGCCGTGACGGCCGTCCGCGAGCGGTTCGGGACCTGGGCGTCCTCCTTCCAGCGGGCGATCGCCCTCGTCGAGATCGGCAGCTCGGTGAAGGCGGCCGAAGTCGCCTCGGGCGAGTACGCGACGGTGAGCACGACGGCGATCAACGCGTTCGAGGCGCTGGCGGATCGGCAGAAACGGTTCATGGACGACGCCGCGGCCCAGGCCACCGCGGAATCCGCACAGGGTCAGACGATCCTGCTGAGCGTGGCGGCGGCCGCGCTCCTCATGGGCCTCGGCATCGCGACCTGGCTCGCTCTCTCGATCTCCCGCGGCCTCGGCCGTGCCGTCTCGCTGGCCGACGCGGTCTCGATGGGCGACCTGAGCCAGACCGCGACGGTCACGACCAACGACGAGCTCGGCGACCTCGTCGGCGCCATGGGCCGCATGACCGAGAACCTGAACGCGACCGCGGCGCTCGCCAACGCGATCGCCCAGGGCGACCTCACCGTGGAGGCCCGGCCGCTCTCCGACAAGGACACGATGGGCCTCGCCCTGCAGACCATGCTGTCGAAGCTGCGCACCGTCGTGGCCGAGGCGACCGCGGCGGCCGGCAATGTCTCGGCGGGGTCCCAGGAACTCTCGGCCTCGGCCGAGCAGCTGTCGCAGGGTTCGACCGAGCAGGCCTCGTCGACCGAGGAAGCCTCGGCCTCCATGGAGGAGATGGCCGCCAACGTGAAGCAGAACGCCGAGAACGCCAGCCAGACCGAGACGATCGCCCGGCAATCGGCCCAGGATGCCGAGGCGAGCGGCATCGCCGTCGGCCGCGCCGTCGAGGCCATGCAGACCATCGCCCAGAAGATCACCATCGTGCAGGAGATCGCCCGCCAGACCGACCTGCTGGCGCTCAACGCCGCCGTGGAGGCGGCCCGGGCCGGTGAGCACGGTCGCGGGTTCGCGGTGGTCGCCAGCGAGGTGCGCAAGCTCGCCGAGCGCAGCCAGGCGGCCGCGGCCGAGATCGGCACGCTCTCGTCCGACACCGTCAAGGCCGCCCAGCAGGCCGGCGACATGCTCGGCAAGCTCGTGCCCGACATCAAGAAGACCGCCAGCCTGGTCGAGGAGATCACCGCCGCCTGCCGCGAGCAGGATGTCGGCTCGGGCCAGATCAACCAGGCGATCCAGCAGCTCGACAAGGTGACCCAGCAGAACGCCAGCGCCTCCGAGCAGGTCTCGGCCACCTCCGAGGAGCTGGCCACCCAGGCCGAGAAGCTGCAGGCGACGATCGCCTACTTCCGCATCACCGAGGCGGCCGCGCCGGTGGCCGGTGTCGACCAGGCGGTGACGCGGCTGCGCGCGACCGCGGCGCGGATGGGCACGCCCTCGGCGGCGATCCGCTCCCCGAGCCCGAAGCGGGCGGGCGCGCGCGGCCCGGCCGGGGGCGGCGGCTTCGCCCTCGACATGGGCGAGGGCGACGCGCAGGACGCCGCCTTCACCCGGGTCGCCTGACACCTCGCCCGAGGCCCGGATCCGCGCGGTGCTCGTGCCCGCGCGGATCCCGCCGCCGTCGTCAGCCGTCGTCGCGAGCCGCCGCCGCGCGCCGCGCTCCAGCCGGAGATCCTGCATGTCCAGTGTGTGGCAGTACCTGACCCTCGGCCTCGGGGCCGAGACCTTCGGGATCGACGTCGAGCACGTCCACGAGATCCTCGACTACCGGGTCCCGGCCGCGCTGCCGCAGGCGCCGGCCTTCCTGCTCGGCATGATCGACGTGCGCGGGCAGAGCTACCCGGTGGTGGACCTGCGGACCAAGCTCGGCCTGCCGCCGGTGGCGCGCACGCCGGCCACCCGGATCATCCTGCTCAACGTGCCGATGCCCGGCCGGGCGCTGCGGGTCGGGTTCGTGGCCGACCGGGTGATCGAGGTGACCGAGCTCGACCGGGCCGAGATGGAGGCGGCGCCCGAGGTCGGCGGGCGCTGGAACGCCCGCTACATCGCGGGGATCGGCCGCCGGGGCGAGGCCTTCGTGGTGGTGTTCGACCTCGTCGCGCTCATGGACGGCGACGGCCCGGCCCTGGTCGCGACCCCGCAGGCCGCCTGAGGGATCCGCCACCATGGAGGCCGATCCGGGTCACCTGAGCGACCGGCACTTCCGCTCGGTCGCCGACCTCGTCCAGCAGCATGCCGGCATCCAGCTCCCGCCGGCCAAGCGCACCATGGTCGAGGGGCGGCTGCGCAAGCGCATGCGCGCCCTCGATCTCCCGACCCTGGAGGCCTACGGCCGCCACCTGTTCGAGGCCGGCCACCTCGCGGACGAGTTCCCGCACCTCGTCGACTGCGTGACGACGAACAAGACCGACTTCTTCCGCGAACCCGCGCATTTCGACCTGCTGCGCGAGACGATCGTGCCGCGGCTGGCGGCGCGGGGCGACCGGCCGCTGCTCAAGGTCTGGAGCGCGGCGGCCTCGACCGGTGCCGAGGCCTACACGCTGGCGATGGTCCTGCACGACATGGCCGCCGACCGGTTCCGCTACGCCATCCTCGGGACCGACATCTCCTCGGAGGTGCTCGACCGTGCCCGGACGGCGATCTACCCGGCCGAGATGCTCGACGCCGTGCCGGCGGACCTGCGCCGCCGCTACGTGATGGTCGCGCGCGATCCGGCCCGGCGCGAGGGGCGGATCGTGCCGGAGCTGCGCGCCCGGGTGCGGTTCCAGCGGCTCAACCTGATGGACGAGACCTACCCGATCGACCGGGACGTCGACCTCATCTTCTGCCGCAACGTGCTGATCTACTTCGACAAGCCGACCCAGAAGGCGGTGGTCGCGCGCCTGGCCGGGCACCTGCGCCCCGGCGGCTACCTGATCGTCGGCCATTCCGAATCCATGGCGGGCGTCGGCGTGGCCGGCCTTGACCAGATCTCCTCGACCGTCTTCGGCAAGCTGCGGGATTCCGGCCGGTGAGCGCGTCCAGACCGATCCGCGTCCTGATCGTCGACGACTCGGCCTCCGTCCGCCAGACGCTGTGCAGCATCCTGGGGACGGCGCCCGACATCGAGATCCTGGGCACCGCCGCCGATCCGTTCATCGCGGCGCGCCGCATCCAGGAGGAGATCCCGGACGTCATCATCCTCGATCTCGAGATGCCGCGCATGGACGGCCTGACGTTCCTGCGCAAGATCATGGCGCAGAAGCCGCTCCCGGTGATCGTCTGCTCGACCCTGACCGAGGCTGGGTCCCGGATCCTGTTCGAGGTGCTGGAGGCGGGCGCCGTCGACGTGCTGCCGAAACCGCGCGTCGACACCCGCCAGTTCCTGCTCGAATCCACGGTCCGGGTCTGCGACGCGGTCCGGGCCGCCGCCCGGGCCAAGCTGCGCGGGAGCCGGCCGTCCCGGCCGCTGGTGGAGGCGAAGCTCTCGGCCGACGTCGTCCTGCCGCCGCCCGTGCCCGGGCGCGTCGTGGCCGGGACCGACCGGATCGTCTGCATCGGCGCGTCGACGGGCGGCACGGAGGCGCTGCGCGACGTGCTCGAGGTGCTGCCCGCCGAGTCCCCCGGTCTCGTCATCGTGCAGCACATGCCGGAGCATTTCACGGCGGCGTTCGCCAAGCGGCTGAACGGCCTCTGCGCGATCGCCGTCAAGGAGGCGGAGGACGGCGATCCCGTGGTGCGCGGCCGCGCCCTGATCGCCCCGGGCGGGCGGCACCTCATGGTCGAGCGCCGGGGCGGCAGCTACGCGGTGTCGGTGAAGGACGGTCCCCTCGTCGCGCGCCACCGCCCGTCGGTCGACGTCCTATTCCGGTCGGCCGCCCGGGCCGCGGCCGCGAACGCGCTCGGCATCCTGCTGACCGGCATGGGCGACGACGGCGCCAACGGCCTGCTGGAGATGCGTCGCGCCGGGGCGCAGACGGTCGCCCAGGACGAGGCGAGCTGCGTCGTGTTCGGGATGCCCAAGGAGGCGATCGACCGCGGTGCGGCCGCCAAGATCCTGCCGCTGGAGCAGATGCACCTGGAGATCCGGCGCTTCGGCCTGCCCGCGGCGCGCTGAGGCCGGGGCGGGCGCCGGGTTCAGGACTGGTCGCGTTGCCCGGGCTGCGCCTCGGCCTTCGCCCTGCGCCCTCGCGTGCGGCTGGACGGCTGGTCCGCTGCGCGCCGCGTCCGGCCGGTACCCGTCTTCACCGACCGGCCTCGAGGAAGCTTCTTGCTTCCGCCGCGCCGCGCGCTGCGCTGCGTGATCTGTTCAGGGTGGGGACCCTGTTCCTGCGTCCCGGAATCCAGCAGGTGCTGAACACCGGGCGGATGCTCGGGCACGCGGAACAGGCGGGCCAGCCCGTCGGCGACGCCCCGAAGAACGGCATCGGCCTGCTCGTGATCTTCCTGGCCCTGTACGACGATGAAACTCATCTGCGCACCCGGATCGTTCGTTCAGATCCTAAACTCGACTCGGTGCGAAGGGTTGCCTGGGCCTGTCGGAAGTCATCCGACGATTATGCGAATCCGCACGTCATGAACGTCATGTAATCAACCGGTGGTCGTATCTCGGTGAATAATGAATGATTGTGCCCGGTGGTGACGGCGACTCGCGACGATTCCCGGAGTCTTGCTCAACGCACGGTCGGATCGCGTTCGGTGCGATACCGGGCAGAGTTGTGCTGGTGCGCCACGGCACGCGCTGCGCAGCGCGACGGCGGTTCAGTGACCGGGCGACAGGGAGTCGGACCGGTCAGGGCCGATCCGGCCGGCTCACGCGGCGTAGCGGTCGAGGGCCAGATCGTCGCTCGCGATCTCCGGCGCCCGTCCGGACACGAGGTCGGCGAGCAGGCGGCCCGATCCGCAGGCCATCGTCCAGCCCAGCGTGCCGTGACCGGTGTTGGTGAACAGGTTCCCGACCCGCGTGCCCCCGACGATCGGCGTGCCGTCCGGCGTCATCGGCCGCAGGCCGGTCCAGAACGCGGCTCGGTCGAGGTCGCCGCCGGCCGGGAACAGGTCCTGCACCGAGCGCGCGAGGGTCTCGCGGCGCGGCAGGCGCAGGGCGCTGCTGAACCCGGCGAGCTCGGCGGTGCCGCCGACGCGGATGCGGTCGCCGAGCCGGGTGATCGCGACCTTGTAGGTCTCGTCCATCACCGTCGAGACCGGCGCGGCCGCCGGATCGGTGATGGGGAGCGTGAGCGAGTAGCCCTTCACCGGGTAGACCGGCAGGGCGATCCCGAGGGGGCGCAGCAGGGCCGGCGTGTAGCTGCCCAGCGCCGCCACGTAGGCATCCGCCCGCAGGAGGTCGCCGTCGGCGGTCTCGACCGCCGTCACCCGGTCCCCGGCGTGATGCAGGCGCGCGATCGCCGTGCGGTAGCGGAAGGTGACGCCGAGGCCCTCGCAGATCGCGGCGAGGCGCTGCGTGAACAGGTGCGCGTCGCCGGTCTCGTCGCCCGGCAGCCGCAGGCCGCCGACGAAGACGTCGCGCACGGCGGCGAGCGCCGGCTCGGCACTGACGCAGCCGGCCGGGTCCAGCACCGTGTAGGGCACGCCGTAGGCGTCGAGGACGCGGGTGTCGTCGCCGACATGGTCGAGCTGCTTCTGCGTCCGGAAGAGCTGGAGCGTGCCCTTCTCCCGGTGGTCGTAGGCGATACCGGTCTCGGTGCGCAGGTCGCGCAGCGCGTCGCGGCTGTACTCGGCGAGCCGGACCATGCGGCCCTTGTTCCGCTGGTAGGCCTCCTCGGTGCAGTTCGCGAGCATGCGCGTGAGCCACGCGTAGAGGCGGGGCTCGAGCCGCGGCCACAGCACCAGGGGGCGGTGCCGCATCATCAGCCACTTGAGCGCCTTCACGGGGATCCCGGGCGCCGCCCAGGGGGCCGAGTAGCCGGGCGAGACCTGCCCGGCATTGGCGAAGCTGGTCTCCAGGCCGGAGCCCGGCTGGCGCTCCAGCACGGTGACCTGATGGCCGGCCCGGGCGAGGTAGTAGGCCGAGGTGACGCCGACGACGCCGCCGCCGAGGATAAGGACGTGCATGGCGGGCCTCAGGCTCCGAGATAGATGCGGTGGAAGCGGTGGCCGAGGCTGGTCAGGACCTCGTAGCCGATCGTGCCGGCCGCCGCGGCGACGGCGTCGACGTCGCGCTCCGGCCCGACGATGTCGACGAGCGCCCCCGGCCCGAGGGTGCCGGGCGCCACGTCGGTGACGTCGAGGACGAGGCTGTCCATCGAGACGCGCCCGACCACGGGCAGCCGGACACCGCCGAACCACGCCGCGCCGCCCGCCGTGCTGCGGAAGAACCCGTCCGCGTAGCCGATCGCGACCGTGGCGAGGCGGCTGTCCCGGGCGACGGTGGCCGCGTGCCCGTAGCCGACCGGCGTCCCCGCCGGGACGCCGCGCGTCTGCATCACACGCGCCCGCAGCCCGATCACCGGCCGCATCGGGTTCGCCACGCCGTCCTGCGGGGCGATCCCGTAGAGGGCGGCGCCGGGGCGCACGAGGTCGAAGTGGAAGTCCGGACCGAGGAAGATCCCCGACGAGGCCGCGAGGCTCGCCGGCACGGCAGGCAGGCACCGGCGGACCGCCTGGAAGGCGGAGAGCTGCGCCGCGTTGACCGGGCTGTCGGGCTCGCCCGCGCAGGCGAGGTGGCTCATCACCAGCCGCAGGTCGAGGCCCTCAAGCGCGTCCGGGTCGTCGAGCAGCGCGCCGACCTCCTCCGGCGCGAAGCCGAAGCGGGCCATGCCGGTGTCGATCTGGAGGATCGCCGGCAGGCGCCGCGCGCGCCGCCGGGCCAGGCCCTGCCAGCCGCCGAGCTGGGACAGGTCGTTGAGGACGGGCACGAGGTCGTGGTCCGCGCAGGTCGCCTCGCTGCCCGGGGCGGCGCCGTTGAGCACGGCGATCGCCGCCCCGGGCCCGAGGATGGACCGGAGGGCGACGCCCTCGCCGACCTGGGCAACGAAGAAGTGCCGGCAGCCCGCGGCGGCCAGGACCGGCGCGACCCGGTCGGCGCCGAGGCCGTAGGCGTCCGCCTTGACGACGGCCGCGCAGGCGGCCGTCCCGGCTCGCGCGGCGAGCAGGCGGTAATTCTCCGCGATGGCCGCGAGATCGATCGTGAGGAGTGCGGAGGCCGTCCCGGCCGGGCCCGCATCGGGCCGGAGCTCGCGGTCGATCATGCTCATGGCGGCCCTCGGAGCGGCGCTCGGATGCAGTGCCAAAAGGCTACACGAAGGATCGTCGAACGAGCGTGCATCCTGTCGAAGAGATTTGAGTTTCGAGCTTGGCCGTGGAAATATCTGCGGCCAGTTCGAAGATCCTGCGAGGCGCGCGTGGACGCGATCGACCGCCGCATCATTCAGGCCCTGCGCGGCGACGGCCGGATCAGCAACGCGGATCTCGCCGCGGCGGTCGGCCTGTCGGCGTCCGCCTGCCATCGCCGCGTGCGGCTGCTGGAGGAATCCGGAATCATCCGGGGCTACACCGCGCTGATCGGCGGCGCGGTCGACGGGCCGGGCCTCGTGGTCCTCACGCAGTTCACCCTGGACCGCCAGACCGAGGACTATCTCAACCGGTTCGAGGCGGCCGTCCGGCGCTGTCCCGAGGTGCAGGATTGCTATCTGATGACCGGGACGGCCGATTACCTCGTGAAGCTCAAGGTGATCGACGCGGCCGACTACGAGCGGCTGCACAAGGATGTGCTGTCGCGGCTGCCGGGGGTCGCCCGGCTGCAATCGAGCTTCGCGATCCGGACCGTCGTGGCCGCCGGCCGGCCGCTCTGAAGGAAGCCCCGCCATGACGCCGAGCACCGAACCGCGCTGGGACGCCTCCTGCGACCTGCGCCTCCACGACGCCGCGCTCGCCGAGGGAAGCCGGGCGACGATCGACATCCGGGGCGACCGCGTGGCGGCGCTGCGGGATCCCGGCGCGCCGCTCCCGCCCGCCGGCCGCACGATCGATCTCGGCGGCGCCCTGGTGCTGCCGGGCCTGTCGGACGGGCACGTCCACCTCGACAAGTGCCTGCTCGGCCTGCCGTGGCGCCCGCACGCGGCGGCGGGGTCCGTCCGCGCGATCATCGACGACGAGAAGGCGTTCCGCCGCGCCACGCGGATCCCGCTCGCCGAGCAGGGCGCCGAGGCGCTGCTCGAACGCCTGCTCTGCGGCGGCACGACGAGCCTGCGGACCCATGTCGACGTCGACGACGTCACGCGGCTCGACCACCTCGCCCAGATCCTCGACCTGCGGGCGCGCTGGGCCGACCGCCTGCAGATCCAGATCGTCGCCTTCCCGCAGAGCGGGATCCTGGGCTGCCCGCCGGTCGCCGACGACCTGGACGCGGCCCTGCGGATGGGCGCGGACCTCGTCGGCGGCCTCGACCCCGTCGGCATCGACGGAGACCGCGACGGTCACCTGGACATCGTCTTCGCCCTGGCCGAGCGGCACGGGCGGGGCATCGACATCCATCTCCACGAGGGCGGCGCGGCCGGACTCGCCACGATCGCGGCGATCGCGGCCCGGACAGCGGCGGCCGGGCTCGGCGGGCAGGTCACGATCAGCCACGCCTTCGCCCTCGCGGAGGCCGACGACCTGGAACTCGGCCGGATCGCCGAGGCCCTGAACCGGGCCGGCGTCGCGATCCTCAGCAGCGTGCCGGGCGGGGCCCGATGCCCGCCGATCCCGCGGCTGCGCGCGCTCGGCGTCCCGGTCTGCCTCGGCACCGACAACGTCCGTGACTGCTGGAACCCCGCCACGGTGACCGGCATGGTCGCCCGCGCCCAGCTCGCCGCCTACCGGTTCGACCTGCGCACCGACGCGGACCTCGCGGCGTTGCTGGCGCCGATCACCGCCGTCCCGGCGCGGGTGCTGGGCCTCGGTCCGGGCGCGGTGGCGCCCGGCGCGCGGGCCGACCTGATCGCCTTCGCGGCCGGCGGCGTGCCGCAGGTGATCGTGGAGCGCCAGGAGCCCGTGCTGGTCGTGGCGCGGGGCGCCGTCGCGGTCGACCGGCGCGGCGCGGCCGCCGGGGACCCGCCGCCGTGAACGACCGCGCGCTGCGCTACCTGCTGGCCGTCGTGCGCGCGGGCTCGGTCCGGGCGGCCGCCGATGTCCTGAACGTCGCCGCCTCGGCGGTGAGCCGGCAGATCATCGAGCTGGAGGCGCAGGTCGGCGAGACCCTGCTCGAGCGCCTGCCCCGGGGCGTGGTCCCCACCGAGGCCGGCCGCCTCGTCGCCGAGCACGCGCAGCGGCAGGCCGACGAGGCGGCCCTGCTGGAGGACCAGCTGAAGCGCCTGCGCGGGGTGCAGCGGGGCACGGTCAGCCTGCGCTGCGGCGCCGGCTTCCTGATCGACCTCCTCGACAACGCCCTGGCCGGCTTCGCCCAGGACCATCCGGGCATCGCCTATCAGGTCGAGATCGGCACGACCGACGGGATCCTCGCGGCGATCGCCCGGGGGGACGCGGATATCGGCCTCGTCTACAACCCGCCCGCGCACCCGGATGTCCGCGGGATCGTCTCCGCCCGGCAGCCGCTCCTCGCCGTCCTGCCGATGGGGCATCCCCTCGCCGACGGGGCGGCGCCGGTCCCGCTGCGCAGCTTCGCCACCGAACCCGCCGCCCTCCTGCCCCCCGACCACGGGGTCCGGCAACTGATCGGCCGCGTCGAGGCCGACGGCGGATTCCGGCTGGTGCCGCGGCTGGAGACGGCGTCTTTCGAGCTGCACCGCCGCTTCGTGATGGCCGCCATGGGCGTCGCGTTCCTGCCCCGCTTCGTGGTCGCGGCCGAGCTGCGCGACGGTGTCCTCGCGGCGGTTCCCCTGCGCGACGCCATCCTGTCGGAGGCGAGCGCCCACCTCGTCATCCGCGCGGGGCGGCGCCTGCCGGAGGGCGCGGCGCGGCTGCTCGGCTGGCTGGCCGACCACATGGTGGCGTTCCGGCCGCCACCGGCGTGACGCGAGCGTGCGGAATTTCCGCACGCTTCGTGCAGAAATCGGTTGTTGTCGCAACGCTCGTTTGCCGGAACTATCGTGCCGCTTCGTGAGGACGGATCGGCATGACCATCGCAACGGTAGGCGTCGTCGGGCTCGGCAACATGGGTCTGGGCATGGCCGCGACCCTGGCCCGCAAGGGCTTCGCGGTCCTGGGCTACGACCTCAGTCCGGCCCGGCGTCCCGCCGCCGAGGCGGCCGGCGTCACCGTCCTCGACGCCCTCAACGACGTGCTCGGCCGGGCCGACGCCCTGGTGTTCTCGCTGCCGCTGGCGCGGGACGTGGAGGCGGTGGTCACCGCGGAGGGCGGGCTCCTGTCCCGGACCGACCGGAAGGTGGTGGTGATCGACACCTCGACCTCGGATCCCGGCACGACCCGGCGCCTCGCCGAGCGCCTCGCCGCGGCCGGTCACGCGCTCCTCGACGCCCCCGTGAGCGGCGGCCCGTCCGGCGCCGCCGAGGGCACCCTGACCATGATGATCGGCGGCGCCGAGGCGGATTACGAGCTGGCCCGGCCGGTCCTGGAGGCGATGTCGGCCCGCGCGCCGCATGTCGGGCCGTCGGGCGCCGGCAACATCGTCAAGCTCGTCAACAACCTGCTGGTCGCGGCCCATCTCGTGACCACCGGCGAGGCCCTGCGCCTCTCCGAGGCGGCGGGCCTCTCGGCCGAGGAGGCCGTCAAGGTCGTCAACACCGCCACCGGCCGCAGCGCGATCAGCGAGGTCATGGTCCCGCGCTGGGTCCAGTCCGGCACCTTCGACAGCGGCTTCTCGGCCGGCCTGATGCGCAAGGACGTGCGCCTCGCCCTCGAACTCGCCGCCGAATGCGGGATCGACCTGCCGCTCTCCGCCGAGGTGAAGCGGATCTGGCAGGCGACGCAACCCGCCATCCCCGACACGGCCGACTTCACCCGCATGGCCGATTACCGCGATCCCAAGGGAGCCCACTGATGTCCGGCACGCCGCACTCGCCCGCCGCCGACCGGGTCGCCGCCCTCCTGGCCGACCTGCTGCCGGGCGGCCGCATCGGCAGCGTCGTGGCCGGCGAGATCCTCGCCGGGACCGGCGCCGCCCTCGATCTCACCAACCCCGCCGACGGCGGCGTGCTCGCGACCTTCGCCGATGCCGGCCCGTCGGTCGTCGAGGCCGCCATGGCGGCGGCCCGCGACGCCCAGCGCGTGTGGTGGGGGATGACCGCCGCCGCCCGCGGCCGGGCGATGTGGGCCGTGGCCGCCCTGGTCCGGCAGCATGCCGGCGCGCTCGCCGAGCTGGAGACCCTCTCGGCCGGCAAGCCGATCCGCGACACCCGCGGCGAGGTCGCCAAGGTCGCCGAGATGTTCGAGTACTACGCCGGCTGGTGCGACAAGCTGCACGGCGACGTCATCCCGGTCCCGACCTCGCACCTGAACTACACCCGCCACGAGCCCTTCGGCACCGTGGTGCAGATCACCCCCTGGAACGCGCCGATCTTCACGGCGGGCTGGCAGATCGCGCCGGCGATCTGCGCCGGCAACGCCGTGGTGCTGAAGCCCTCCGAGCTGACGCCGCTAACCTCGCTGGCGCTGGGCCTGCTCTGCGACCGCGCCGAGGGGATGCCGCGCGGCCTCGTCTCGGTGCTGGCGGGCGCCGGCCCGACCACCGGCGCCGCCGCGGTCGCCCATCCCGAGACGCGGCTCGTCGTGTTCGTCGGCTCGGCCGAGGCGGGCGCGCAGATCGCCGCCGCGGCGGCCCGCGCCATCGTGCCGAGCGTGCTGGAGCTCGGCGGCAAGTCGGCCAACATCGTGTTCGCCGACGCCGACCTCGACCGGGCGCTGATCGGCGCGCAGGCCGCGATCTTCGGCGGCGCCGGCCAGAGCTGCGTGGCGGGCTCCCGGCTCCTCGTGCACCGCTCGATCCACGCGTCCTTCGTCGAGCGCCTGTCCCGCGCCGCCGCGCGCATCCCGGTGGGCGCGCCGACCGACCCGGAGACGCAGATCGGCCCGATCAACAATCGGCGCCAGCGGGACAAGATCGCCGACATGGTCGAGGCCGCCGCGGGGGCGGGCGCCACGATCGCGACCGGCGGGGCCTGCCCCGCCGCCTTACGCGACACGGGCGGCTTCTACTACGGCCCGACCATCGTGGACGGCGTCGCGCCGGACGCGGCGATCGCCCGGGAGGAGGTGTTCGGCCCGGTCCTGGCGGTCCTGCCGTTCGACGGCGAGGACGAGGCGATCGCGCTGGCCAACGGCACGCCCTACGGCCTCGCCGGCGCGGTCTGGACCGGCGACGGCGGGCGCGGCCACCGGGTCGCGGCGGCGCTTCGGGCCGGCACCGTCTGGGTGAACGGCTACAAGACCATCAACGTGGCCTCGCCGTTCGGCGGCTTCGGCCGCTCGGGTTTCGGCCGCTCCTCCGGCCGCGAGGCGCTGATGGCCTACACCCAGACCAAGAGCGTCTGGGTCGAGACCGCCGCCGCGCCGGCCGTCACCTTCGGCTACGTGGGCTGAGCCCGACGCCACGGGCGCAATGACCGAGACGATCTAACGCCAAGCCGGCGATCAAGACCGGCAGGCGGAGCAACGGGCAGCCCCGAGGGGGGCCAAGGAGGATGACGATGGCGGGGGAACTGTTTGCGACGAACACGCGGCCGGTCGCGCCGCCCGTCTCGGGCGGGGGTAAGCTGACGCTGTTCCTGCTCGCCCTCGTCATCGTCGTCATCGCGGAGGCGATCGGCAACGTCAGCATCCCGGTGGGCGCCGGCAAGATCGTGCTGCTCCCGCTGCTCTGGGCCCTGCTGCTGGGCGGCGCGCTGGGGCTGATGAGCCCGCGCCTGCCCGCGCCGCTGCGGCTGTCGGGCGCCCTGCAGAACGCGGCCGGCGCCTACCTGCAGCCGGCGCTCCTGATCTTCATCGCCAAGCTCGGCCTGCTCGTCGGCGGGTCGCTGCCGAAGATCCTCGCCTCGGGCTGGGCCCTGGCCTTCCAGGAATTCGGCCACTTCTTCGGCACGATGGTATTCGGCCTGCCGGTGGCGCTCCTGCTCGGGATCAAGCGCGAGGCGATCGGCGCGACCTTCTCGGTCGGCCGCGAGCCCAGCCTCGCCATCATCGGCGAGCGCTACGGCATGGACTCGCCGGAGGGACGCGGCGTGCTGGCCGAGTACCTGACCGGCACGGTGTTCGGCGCGGTGTTCATCGCCCTGCTGGCCGGGTTGATCACCAGCCTCGGCATCTTCAACCCGCTGGCGCTGGCGATGGGGGCCGGGGTCGGCTCCGGCAGCATGATGGCCGCGGCCTCGGGGGCGATCGCGGCCCAGCAGACGCCCGAGGTCGCCAAGGACGTCGCCACCTTCGCGGCCGCCAGCAACCTCGTGACCACCACGATCGGCACGTACTTCACCCTGTTCCTGTCGCTGCCCTTCACGATCTGGGCCTACGGCAAGCTGGAGCCGATCCTCGGCCGCAACCGGCCGGACGCCGCCCGCCCGGCCGAAGCCGACCCTCAGGCTGCCGCGCCGGCCCATCAGCCGGCCCACGAGGAGGTGCGGATCGGCCTCGGCGAGACCGTTCTCGCCTGGATCCTGATCGGTGCCTACGGGCTCATCGGCAACTGGCTGACCTACGGAATCGTCCCCGACGCGAGCGTCGTGGCCGGGATGGCGATCATCATCGGCACCGTGCTCGCCGGCTGGGGCCTCTACCTGCTCCTCGGCCGGCGCCTGCCCGCCGTCCTCTGGGTGTCGATCATCGGCATGGCGCTGACCTATCCCGGGACGCCCTACGCCGCCGAGATCGCCGCCCTGACCGGCAAGCTCAACTTCCTGGCGCTCGCCACGCCGATCCTGACCTTCGCGGGGCTCTCGGTCGCCAAGGACGTGCCCGCCTTCCGCCGTCTCGGCTGGCGGATCGTCGTGGTCTCGTTCATGGCCAATGCCGGGACCTTCCTCGGCGCGGCCCTCATCGCGCAGTTCTTCATGCACCCGCCGCTGGGGTGAACCGCCGCGCCGATCGGCGTAGGGTCCGGGCGGGGGATCGAGGCGCTTCGGCAGCCTCCCGTATCTGAGAGAGATCGCATGCGCATCGAGGCGGAGACCGTGGAGCGGATGGTCGCGTGGCGGCGCGACCTGCACGCCCATCCCGAACTGGCCTTCCAGGAGGTCCGCACGGCGGATCTCGTCGCCCGGGAACTGGCCGCCTGCGGCCTGTCGGTGAAGACCGGGCTCGGGCGCACCGGCGTGGTCGGGACCCTGAGCCGGGGCGACGGCCCGACCATCGGCCTGCGCGCCGACATGGACGCCCTGCCGATCCAGGAGGCGACGGGCGCTGCTCACGCCTCCCGGACGCCCGGCGTGATGCATGCCTGCGGCCATGACGGCCACGTGGCGATGCTGCTCGGCGCGGCCCGGCACCTCGCGTCGCGCACCGACCTGTCCGGGACGGTCCACTTCATCTTCCAGCCGGCGGAGGAGTGCGAGGGCGGCGGGCGCGCCATGGTCGAGGACGGCCTGTTCCGGCTGTTCCCGTGCGATTCCGTCTACGGCCTGCACAACTGGCCGGGTTTGCCGCTGGGGACCTTCGCGACCCGGGTCGGCGCCATCATGGCCTCCCTCGACACGTTCGAGATCGCGGTCACCGGGTTCGGTACCCACGCGGCCATGCCGGAGCGCGGCACCGACACGCTGGTGATCGCCTCTGAGATCGTCCTGGCCCTGCAGACCATCGTGAGCCGCCGGATCGCCCCCACGGACCCGGTCGTGCTCAGCGTCACGCAGATTCACGGCGGCGACGCCTACAACGTCATCCCCGAGCGCGCGGTCATCCGCGGCACGGTCCGCTGCCTGGACGAGGCCGTGCGCAAGCGCGTGGCCGAACTCGTCGAGGCGCTCGCGGGCGGGACGGCCGCCACGCACGGCGCCCGCGCGGAGGTGGACTACCGGTTCGGCTACCCCGCCACCGTCAACACCGCCGACGCCGTCGGCACCGCCCTGGAGGCGGCCGGGGCCGTCCCGGACATCACCGCGCGCCGGGGCGAGGTCGGCCCCTCCATGGCGTCGGAGGATTTCGCCTACATGCTGGAGGCCTGCCCCGGCGCCTACGCGTGGATCGGGACCGACGGGACGCGCAAGAGCCTGCCGCTCCACAATCCGGGCTACGATTTCAACGACGAGGCCCTGCCGGTCGGCGCCGCCTACTGGGCTGCGCTGGGGGCGCACAGCCTCAGGCCGTGACGCGGCGCGCACCCTGAGAGATCGCCCGCGCCGGAGGCGCGGGCGATCCCGATGGCGGGCGTCAGGCCGCCATCGGCCCGTAACGCCGGTGACCCTTCACGTCGAAGCGGTCGAGCATCATGACCTTGTCCCAGGCCTTGACGAAGTCCGCCACGAAGCGCCGCTGGCCGTCGCTGCCCGCGTAGGCGTCGGCGATGGACCGGAGCTGCGCGTTCGAGCCGAAGACGAGGTCGCTGCGGGTCGCCTCGAACTTCGTCTGCCCGCTCGCGCGGTCCTTGAGCGCGAAGGTCATCCCCTCCGCATCCGCCTTCTCCCAGACCAGATCGACGTCGGTCAGGTTGCGGAAGAAGTCGGTCGTCAGCGCCCCGACCCGGTCGGTCAGGACGCCCCGGCTCGACCCGTCGTGGTTGGCGTTGAGCGCGCGCAGGCCGCCGGTCAGGACGGACCATTCCGGGGCCGTCAGCGTCAGCAGGTTGGCCTTGTCGAGGAACATCTCCTCCGGCGAGACGCTGCGCGTCATCTGCCCGAAGCCGTCGTCGACGTAGTTGCGGAACCCGTCCACCACCGGCTTGAGCCACTCGAACATCTCGAGGTCCGTGAGCGCCTGGGTCGTGTCCACCCGGCCCGGCGTGAACGGGACCGGCGTCTCGACCCCGGCATCGCGGGCCGCCTTCTCCACGGCGACGCAGCCGCCCAGCACGATCAGGTCCGCCAGCGAGATCTTCTTGCCGTCGCTGCGGCCGCCGTTGAAGGTCGCCATCACGCCGCGCAGGGCCTCGACCACGGGCGCGGCCCGCCGGTTGACGGCCCAGTCCTTCTGCGGCGCGAGGGCGAGGCGGCCACCGTTGGCCCCGCCGCGCTTGTCGCTGTCGCGGTAGGTCGAGGCCGCCGAGAAGGCCGTGAAGGCGAGATCCGAGACCGACAGGCCCGTGCCGGAGATCGCCTGCTTCAGCGCGGCGATCTCCGCCTCGCCGACGAGGTCGTAGTCCCGCTCGGGCAGCGGGTCCTGCCACAGGAGCCCGTCCTCGATCACGACTTCCGGGCCGAGGTAGCGGTGCTTCGGACCCATGTCGCGGTGGGTGAGCTTGTACCACGCCTTGGAGAAGGCCTGGGTGAAGGCGTCGAAGTCGTTGAGGAACTTCTCGCAGACCTTGCGGTAGTCGGGATCGACCTTCAGGGCGATGTCGGACGTCATCATCATCAGCGGGTGCATCTGGCCGGAGACGTGGGCGTCCGGCGTCCTCGGCGCGGCGGGATCCTTCGGCGTCCACTGCAGGGCGCCCGCCGGGCTCTTGGTCTGCTCCCACTCGAACTTGAAGAGGTTCTCCAGGTAGGCGTTGTCCCACTTCGTCGGATCCGGGGTCCAGCTGCCCTCGATGCCGTTGGTCATCGTGTCCTTGCCGGAGCCGGTGCCCTTCGGGTTGTGCCAGCCCAGCCCCATCGCCTCCATCGGCGCCATCTCGGGCGGCGGCCCGATCTCCTTGGCCGGCACCATGCCGTGGCTCTTGCCGAAGGCGTGGCCGCCCGCGATCAGCGCCACGGTCTCCTCGTCGTTCATCGCCATGCGGGTGAAGGTGATCCGGATGTCGCGCGCGGAGGCCAGCGGATCGCCGCTGGCGTAGGGGCCCTCCGGGTTCACGTAGATCAGCGCCTGGTGCGAGGCGGCCAGCGGGTTCTCGAGGTCGTAGTCTGCGTCGCCGTTCTTGCCCCGCCAGCGCTTGTCGCGGTTGACCATGTCGTCGAAGCTCGAGACCGAGCCCATCTCGACGACCTCCGGTCCCCAGTAGGTCGCGTCGTCCGCCTCCCAGGCGTCGAGGCGGCCGGCGGCGAAGCCGTAGGTCGGCAGGCCCATGATCTCGAGGGCGCAGTTGCCGGTGAGCACCATGAGGTCGGCCCACGACAGGGCGTTGCTGTACTTGTGCTTGATCGGCTGCAGGAGGCGCCGCGACTTGTCGGTGTTGCCGTTGTCCCACCAGCTCGAGATCGGGGCGAAGCGCTGCATGCCGGTGCCGGCGCCGCCGCGCCCGTCGGCGATCCGGTAGGTGCCGGCCGAGTGCCAGGCCATGCGGATCATCTGCGGGCCGTAATTGCCGTAGTCGGACGGCCACCAATCCACCGACGAGGTCAGGAACTGCTTGATGTCGCGCTTGAGCGCGTCGAAGTCGATCTTGGCGAACTCGGCCGCGTAGTCGAAATCCGGGCCCAGGGGATCGGCCGCCAGCCCGTTCTGGTGGAGCACTTCCACCCGCAGGCGGTGGGGATACCAGTTCTCCAGCGTCGGCCGGTTGCCGTGGGCGCCGCCGATCCGGTCGCCGCCGAACGGACACTGGCCTGCCATGTGAAACGACGTCGTGTCCGTCTTGTCGATCGTCTCGCTCATCGGGTGGTCCCCCTTGGTGTTGCACGACGGCCGGGCGCGCGGGGCCCGGACGTCGAAGGCGGTGGGCGGTGCAGGCGGTCCGAACCCTCAGGCGATTCCCGTCGCGCTCGAGACTCGTGACGAAATGAGGCGGTCTCCGGCTGGATCAAGCGCGGGGCGTCGAAGTCTTGCCGGGCTTGCGGTGGAGGCTCCCGCAGAGACCGCGATGACGTTGTCGCGATCTGCCCTGTCGCCGCCGTCGCGGAGAGCCGGCATCGACTCGACGTCGACAACGGCCCGCGCCCGGGCATTGCCCTTCGTCTTGGAGCTGTGGGCCGACCGTCATGATGGTCGTCTCGCGGGGGGAGGTCCTGTCCCCGCGCGGACCGATCGAAACGGCCGGCGCCGGTCGACGTCGGTCGACGTCGGTCAGGGCGTGGATCGCGTCCCGGCCGGCGGGGCGCTGATTGATCCGCTCTCGGAGCCGGTGACGACCTTGCGGGCGGCGGCCTGACTCTGGCTGGCGTAGTCGGGCGGCGCGGTCTCACCCTGCCAGATCATCAGGCCGGCCAGGGCGGCGACCATCAACCCCACACTGACGAGGAGCACGACCAGAACCGGCCTGCCGCGCCGACCCTGACGGGTCTCTCGAGACGTACGATATTCGACCATCCGCGCCTCGCTGGACCATGATCCCGGGAAATCCCGGCGGAAACCCGCGGCTCGGCGAATGGGTCCTGTACTGCGACGCTGTGGACCACGGGATCGGCGCGCGCCGGCACCACTCCGTCGCCCATTGGCGCCTGCCGGCGATAGTCATACAGTCATACACATGACCGTCGTGACCGCACCCCAGCCCGATCTCCGCTTGCCGCTCTACCAGCGCCTGCGGGACGAGATCGCCTTCCAGATCGCCCGCAACGTCTGGCGGTCGGGCGAGCCGATCCCCACGGAGGCGGAACTGGCGGCGACCCACCGCGTCGCCATCGGCACCGTGCGCAAGGCGATCGACGTCCTCGTCGCCGACGGCCTCGTCGAGCGGCAGCAGGGCCGCGGCACTTTCGTTCGGCGGCCGCGCTTCGACCGGTCCCTGTTCCGGTTCTTCCGGCATCTCGGCCCGGACGGCACCCAGGCGGTGCCGGAGGGCCGGATCCTGTCGCGCGAGGCCTGTCCGGCCCCCGCGACCGTCCGCGAGGCCCTCGGCCTGGGCGCGCGCGGCGACGCGATCCGGCTGATCCGGACACGCCACCTCCAGGGCCGCCCGATCCTGTCCGAGACGATCTGGCTGCCGGCCGCGCGGTTCGCGCCGCTCCTCGAAGCCCCGCTGACGCAGATCGGCGACCTCCTCTACCCCGCCTACGAGCGTCTCTGCGGCGAGATCGTCGCCCGCGCCGAGGAGACCCTGACCGTCGGCATCGCCGACGCGACCGACGCGGGGCGCCTCGCGATCGCCGACGGAGACCCGGTCGTCGTCATCGAGCGCCTCGCCTACGGCTTCGATGCCCGCCCGATTGAGTGGCGGGTGACGCGCGGCGCCGCCCGGGACTTCCGGTATCACGTCGACATCCGCTGAAAGGCGGGCGCCTTGACGCGCCGGCCCACGCGTGCTCATCTATTCATATAAATGACTAGTCCTCTTCAGAGGACGGAGGAAAGCCCGTGTTCCGCTGGTACCGAGAAGTCGGTCCGGCCGAGCGTCGCACCTTCTGGGCCTGTCTGGGCGGGTGGTCGCTCGACGCCCTGGACGTGCAGATGTTCAGCCTCGCCATTCCCGCGCTGGTCGCGAGCTTCGGCCTGAGCCGCTCGGAGGCCGGCCTGATCGGCGCGGTCACGCTCGTGGCGGCGGCGATCGGCGGCTGGCTCGGCGGCCTCGCGGCGGATCGGATCGGCCGCGTCCGGGCCCTCCAGATCACGGTGCTGTGGTTCGCGGTCGCGACCTTCCTGGCGGCCTTCGCGCAGAGCTTCACGCAACTGCTGACCCTGAAGGCGCTGCAGGGGATCGGCTTCGGCGCGGAGTGGGCGGCCGGCGCCGCGCTGATGGCGGAGGCGATCCGGCCCGAGCACCGCGGCCGGGCGCTGGGTGCCGTCCAGGGCGGCTGGGCGCTCGGCTGGGGCGCGGCCGTGCTCCTGTCCACGACGGCGTTCTCGGTGCTGGATCAGGAGACCGCTTGGCGAGCCCTGTTCGCCTGCGGCCTCGCGCCGGCACTCCTCCTGCTCTGCCTCCGCCGCTCCGTCCCCGAGCCGGTCCGGTCCGTGGCAGGGCCGGCGCCGTCACGGGCCGGATCGCTCGCGATCTTCGCGCCCGGCCTGCGCCGGATCACGGTGCTCGCGACGCTGCTCGGCCTCGGCGCCCACGGGGGCTTCCACGCCCTGTTCACCTGGCTGCCCACCTACCTGAGCGTCGAGCGCGGCGCCTCGGTCCTCGGCACCGGGCTCTACCTCGCCATCATCATCGCGGCCTTCGGTCTGGGATGCCTCGTCGCCGGCGGCCTCGTGGACCGGCTCGGCCGCCGCCGCACCGTGGCGCTCTACGCCGCCGGCTGCATGGCGCTGGTCGTCCTCTACCTGCTGCTGCCGGTCGGCGGCACGGGCCTGCTCCTCCTCGGGGCGCCCCTCGGCTTCTGCACGGCCGGCATCCCCGCGAGTCTCGCGGCGCTGTTCAGCGAGCTCTTCCCGGACGGGCTGCGCGGGACCGGGATGGGCTTCTGCTACAACGCCGGCCGCCTCGCCTCCGGCCTGCTGCCCCTCGGCGTCGGCCTGCTCAGCGAGATCTGCGGCCTCGGCCCGGCGATCGGCCTGTCGGCCCTCGGCGCCTACGGGCTCGTCCTCCTCGCCGTCGCGCTCCTGCCGGATCGGCAGCCCGGCGGCGCGCTGATCCCCCAGACCGTGAGATGATCCGATGAACCGGCGCCTCTTCTGCCGCACCCTGCTCGCGGGCAGCGTCACGCTCGCGCTTCCCGCCCGCGGCCGCGCGGCCGGGACCGCCGACGACGGCGTCGCTGCGGTGGACACCCACGCCCACGTCTTCACCCGCTCCCTCACCCTCACGGGCGACCGGCGCTACGCCCCCGACTACGACGCGAGCATCGCCGATTACCGCGCCATGCTGGACCGGAACGGCATGGCCCGCGGCGTGCTGATCCAGCCGAGCTTCCTCGGCACCGACAACGGCTACATGGTCTCGGCCCTGCGCTCCGCGCCGGAGCGGCTGCGCGGCATCGCCGTGCTGGCCCCGGAGGCCGAGACCGCGACCCTGCGCGACCTCGCCGGGCAGGGCGTCGTCGGCCTGCGCCTCAACCTGATCGGCCGGCCGGACCCGGATTTCGCCGGCCCGGTCTGGCGCGCCCACCTCGCGCGCGTCGCGGATCTCGGCTGGCAGATCGAGGTCCAGGCCGAGGCGCGGCGCCTCGCGCGGCTGCTGCCGCCGCTGGTCGCGGCGGGCGTCCCCGTGGTGGTCGATCATTTCGGCCGGATCGACCCCGCCCTCGGCATCGCCGATCCGGGCTTCGCCGACCTGCTCGGCTTCGGCCGCGGCGGCCGCGTCTGGGTCAAGCTCTCGGGCGCCTACCGCATCGGCAGCGGCGAGGCCGGCCGGCAGACGGCGGTGCAGGCCGCCGAGCGCCTGCGCGGCGCCTTCGGGGCGCGGCGCCTGCTCTGGGGCAGCGACTGGCCGCACACGCAGTTCGAGACCCAGGCCAGCCCCGCCGAGGCCCGGCGCGATCTCGACGCCTGGGTGCCGGACCCGGCCGAGCGCCGGATCGTCCTGGCCGAGACGCCCGCCGAACTCTTCCGCTTCGACCGCTAGGCCGAGGCGGCCCCGCCCGAATTCCAGCGAGGACAGGACCATGGCAACACCGACCACGCCACACGCGGCGGACGCGGCCGCCTTCGAGAGCCGAACGATGCGGAAGGTCGGCCTGCGCCTGATCCCCTTCCTCGTGCTCTGCTACTTCATCGCCTACGTCGACCGGGTGAATGTCGGCTTCGCGGCGCTGACCATGAACCACGATCTCGGCCTCTCCGCCGCGGCCTTCGGCCTGGGCGGCGGCCTGTTCTTCGTCGCCTACGTCCTGTTCGAGGTGCCGAGCAACCTCGCCATGGAGCGCGTCGGCGCGCGGATCTGGATCGCGCGGATCATGATCACCTGGGGGCTCGTCGGCATCGGCTCGGCCTTCGTCACAGGTCCGCTGAGCTTCGCCACCGCCCGCTTCCTGCTCGGCGCGGCCGAGGCCGGGTTCTTCCCCGGCGTGATCCTGTACCTGACCTACTGGTTCCCCAAGGCCTACCGGGCGCGGATCGTGGCGATGTTCATGGTCGCGATCCCGCTCTCCAGCTTCTTCGGCTCGCCGCTCTCGGCGGCGCTGCTCACCCTCGACGGCGCCGCGTCCCTGCGCGGCTGGCAGTGGCTGCTGATCATGGAGGCGGTCCCGGCCGTCCTGCTCGGCGTCGCCGCCCTCGCGCTGCTGCCGAGCCGGCCGGCCGAGGCGACCTTCCTGAGCCCGGCGGAGCGCGGCTGGCTGACGGACCGGCTGGAGACCGAGCGGCGCGCCGCCGAGGCGAGCGCCGGGCACCACGCTCACGGCCTCGCGGCGGTCTGGGCGGTGCTCGCGAGCCGGCAGGTCTGGCTGCTCGCCGTGATCTACGCGGGCAGCTCGGCCACCAGCAACACGCTGTCGCTGTGGATGCCGCAGATCCTCAAGGGGTTCGGCCTCAGCAACCTGCAGACCGGCCTGCTGAACATGATCCCGTTCGGCATCGCCTCGGTCTTCATGATCGTCTGGGGCCTGCGGGCGGACCGCAGCGGCGAGCGGATCTGGAGCACGGCCCTGCCGCTGGCGCTGACCTCGGTGAGCTTCGCCCTGACGCTCCTGACGGGCTCGCTCTGGATGACGCTGGTCCTGCTCTCGCTGGTCCTGCTCGGCAACTACGCGATCAAGGGCCCGTTCTTCGCCCTCGCCACGGAGACGCTGCCGCCGGCCCAGACGGCCGCCGGCATCGCGGCGATCAACACCCTGGCGCATCTCGGCACCGGGGCGATCACCTCGCTGATCGGCGTGCTGCGCGAGCAGACCGGCAGCTTTCCCGTCGCCCTGCTGCCGCTCTGCGCGCTCACCGGCGTCGGCTGCGCCCTGGTCTTCTGGATCGGCCGGCACCAGCCGCGGGCGGCGACCGTCGGGGCGACCCCGTCGGCCGCGCGGGTCTGAGGCGCCGGAGGCGACCCGTCAGGTCGGCTGGCCGAGGATCCCCAGGATCTCCCGGCGCAGCCGCACGATCTCGGCATCGTCGCGGTGGCGCGGATAGGGCGCCGCGACGGGCAGCTCGGCCCGGATCGCGGCCGGGCGGTCGGAGAGCACGATCACGCGCTCGGCCAGCACCAGCGCCTCCTCGACGTCGTGGGTGACGAGGAGCGCGGTGAAGCGCTTCTCCTGCCAGAGCCGCAGGATCTCGGCCTGCATGGCGAGCCGCGTCAGGGCGTCGAGCTTGCCCAGCGGCTCGTCGAGGAGCAGCAGCCGCGGCGCGTTGACGAGCGCCCGGGCGAGGGCCGCCCGCTGCGCCATGCCGCCGGAGAGCTGGTGCGGGTAGACGTCGGCGAAGCCCGTGAGGCCGACGAGCCCCAGCGCCTGGTCGACGAGGGCCGCCCGCGACCGCCCGACGCCGCGGGCCTCCAGCCCCAGGGCGACGTTGCCGCGCACGGTCCGCCACGGATAGAGCGTCGGGTCCTGGAAGACGAGGAGCCGGGACGGGTCCGGCCCCTCGACGAGGTCGCCGTCGACCCGGATCGCGCCCTGGTCGGGCGGCTCCAGGCCGGCGACGAGCCGCAGCAGGGTGGACTTGCCGCAGCCCGAGGGGCCGAGCAGCGCCACGAAGCCGCCGGGCTCCACGTCGAGGCTCACCCGGTCGAGGACCGGCAGCGGCGCCCCGCGGATCGCGAAGGCGTGGCTGACGGCCTCGACCGCCAGGCGGGCCCCGGCGCTCTGGGCGGCGGGGCGTTCGAGGGTCGCGGCGGCTACCATTGCACCAGCCCCTTCTGCCACGCGAGCAGGCGGTCGCGCAGGCGGAACAGCAGCGTGATCAGGGAGGAGCACATCAGCGCCATCACGATCAGCGCCGCGTACATGTTGGCGTAGGCGGCCCAGCCCTGCGCCCACTGGAGGTACCAGCCGAGGCCAGACTTCACGCCGAGCATCTCGGCGACGACCAGCACCGCGAAGGAGCCGCCGAGCCCCATGAACAGCCCGACGAAGACGTGCGGCAGCGCCGCCGGGATCGCCACGCGCAGGATCAGGAAGCCGCGCGAGGCGCCGAGCGTCCGCGCCACGTCGAAATAGGCCTTGTTGACGCCCGCCACCCCCGACCAGGTCAGCACCGTGACCGGGAAGCCGGTCGCCAGCGCCACCAGGAAGGTGCTGGCCGACCACGAGGACGGGAAGACGAAGAAGGCGAGGGGCAGCCACGCCGTGGCCGGCAGCGGCCCGACGAAGCGCAGCACCGGGTGGGCCCAGTAGCCCACCGCCCGGAAGGTGCCGATGGCGACGCCCAGGACGAAGCCGGTCGCCGCCCCGATGGCGTAGCCGCCGGAGAGCAGGATCAGGGAGTTGAGGATGCTGCCGCCGAGCTTCGGCCAGTCGTCGAGGAAGACCTCTAGGATTGCCTGGGGCGACGGGAAGAACGGCATCGGCAGCAGGGCGAACTTCGCCGTGACCGCCTCCCAGACCAGCAGCGCCACCGCCAGCACCGTGAGCCAGGGGCTCCAGTACCGTAGCCGCGACCCGAGAGGGCCGAGGCGGGTCGCCAGGGGCGCGAGCGTCAGGAGGGCGAGGCCGAGCGCCGCCGCGCCGGACGCGAAGGCCGCGGTCTCGGGCAGGTCGTCCGCCTCGGGCAGGCCGAGGGTCACGCCGGCCAGGGCGAGCCAGGCGCCCCCCGCGAGGACGATCCGCCAGGGCGGCCGCGGCAGCCTTCGGGACGGGGCGGCGGCCCGCGGGGCGACGCCGGCGGTGATGCTTCCGGACATGGCGCGCCTCAGCTCAGCACGTCGGCGTAGATCCGCTCGGCGAACTTCGCCGTGTCGGTGGACCGCCGCAGGACGTTCACCTGCTTCAGCTCGTCCCCGTAGAGCGCGAGCTGCTGCTTGAGATCGCCGCCGACCGGGCTGTCGCCGTGCTGCTGGCTGCGCAGCATCGCGGCGAGATCCGCGATCGAGCCCTTGCCGCCGTAGCCGGAGAAGGCCCGGGCGGCGGCCTCGGGATCCCGGTGGACGGCGTGGCCGCCCTCTAGGATCGCCCGGGTCAGCGCGCGCGCCACCGCGCGGTCGTTCCGGATCAGGCTGCCGCGGGCGGCGACGACGCAGCAGGTGCGGGTGGCGAACTCGCCCGACAGGTTGGTGGCGACCTCGGTGAAGCGCGGGTCCTTCAGCCAGATCCAGGTCCGCGGGTCGGAATCGGCCAGCGCCTGCGCCTCGCCCTTCTCCACCGCGAGATTCAGCAGGTCGGCCGGGTACTGCCGCCACTCCACCCCGCTCTCCGGATCGATCCCCGCCTTGGCGAGCAGCAGGCCGAAGAAGTTCTTGGCCGGGCTCGCCTGATCGCTGATCGCGATGGTCTTGCCCTTCAGCCCGGCGATGTCGGCGATGCCGGAGGACTTGGCGCTGAGCAGCCGCAGGCAGCCGCCGTGCAGCCCCGCGGTGATCTTCACGTCGAAGCCCTGCTCCAGGGGCTTGAGCCAGCGCAGGGCCATGCCGATCCCGGCATCGGCCTTGCCCGTGGCGATCGCCTCCAGCAGGGCCTCGGTCGAGCCGCCGAAATTGACGAACTCCACGTCGAGGCCGTGCCGGGCGAAGATCCCCTGCTCCTTGGCGAGCGGCGCGGCCGCCGTGCAGATGGCCGTGGCGTTCCAGGCCAGCTTGACCGTCCGGAGCGGGCCCGCGGGCGCCTCCGCGGCGGCGGGTCGGCAGAGCGGGCCGGGGTCGAACGGCGCCCTCGGTCCGGGTGCCCAGGCGCGGCCGGTGCCCATGCCGAGGCCGAGCGGCAGGGCGGCGGCCGCGGCGCCGACCTGCAGCAGGCGCCGCCGGGAGGGCGAGGGATCGGAGGAGGGGCTGCCCGGTCGGGAGGGCGCTTCGGTCATCTCGGGTCTCCGGGCCGCGCGACCGCGCGGCGGGAACGGCGCGCGTCACCGCACCGGTGGCGCGACCGGGCGGATCTGGCGTCCTCGTCTTCGGGAATGATCCGTCGAGGGATCAGGGTACCGAGTATTCGATCGCTGCAGGACCGAGTCAACGAAAGCGTTTCCTCTATTTTCGCGCGATCGGGTAAGATCATTCACGGATCGGCGCCGTCGCACGGCGCTCAGGCGCCCCGGCTCATCGGCGAGAAGCGTCGCTCGTCTGTCTCTCGATGGCGGGATCCCGAACGACGACCGGGAGAACGATCGATTCCTGCCCCCGGGGGGGCGGAAACACGTTCTTCTTCACCGTCCGACGACGCGGCAACATCCTCCTTCCGATCCATGAATGTTCGGAACGGCATTCCGTTGACGCGACCCGGGTCCGGGCGGACCATCGCGGCTCCCGGGATGGTGCCGCGCGGCCGCCCGCCGATCACGTCGCCGAACACCCCATGACTGTCGCCGTCCTGCCCCCCGACATCGTCAGCAGCCTCGCCGGACGGCTCGCCGCCCGCGCGGCCGACCACGACCGCGCGGGGACCTTCCCGCACGACTCCCTCGCGGCGCTCCGGGAGGCCGGGCTCCTGGCCGTCACCGTGCCGCGGCGTCTCGGCGGTGGCGGCGCGGGTCTCGCGCGGGCCGCCGCTCTGGTGCGCGCGCTCGGCGCCGCCGACCCGGCGACCGCCCTGGTCGTGGCGATGCAGTACCTCCAGCACGGGCTGATCCACCGGCCCGACACCCCGTGGCCGCGCGCGCTCGCCGACGCGGTCGGCGCGGCGGCGGTGGCGCGGGGGGCGCTGATCAACGCCCTGCGGGTCGAGCCCGAACTCGGGACGCCCTCGCGGGGCGGCCTGCCGGCCACGGTCGCCCGCCGCGACGGCGCGGGCTGGCGGATCTCCGGGCACAAGATCTACGCGACTGGGGCGCCGGGGCTCGCCTACGGCCTCGTCTTCGTCCGCACCGACGAGGCGGAGCCGCGCACCGGCACCGTCCTGGTGCCGTTCGACGCGCCGGGCATCCGCATCGCCGAGACCTGGGACCATCTCGGCCTGCGCGCCTCCGGCAGCCACGACGTCCACTTCACGGACGTGCCGATCCCCGGGGACCACGCCGTCGACCTGCGGCCGCCGGGCGGCTGGTCGGGGCCCGATCCCTGGCAGCAAGCCTGGAGCTGCACCCTGCTCGCCGCCCTCTACGACGGCGTGGCCCGGGCGGCGCAGGACTGGTTCACCGGCTTCCTGCGGGCGCGCCGGCCCGGCAGCCTCGGGGCGCCGCTGGCGAGCCTGCCGCGCTTCCACGAGGCGGTCGGCGAGAACGAGCGGCTGCTCGCCGTCAACGCGCGCCTCGTCGCCGGGCTCGCCGCCGAGGTCGATGCGGGACATCCTCCGCCGCCGCGCGAGTCCGGCTTCGTGAAGCTCACCGCCACGGAGAACGCCGTCGCGGCGGTCCAGCGCGCCGCGGAGCTGTCGGGCAACGCCGGCCTGTCCCGGGCGAACCCGCTGGAGCGGCACCTGCGCGACGTCCTGTGCGCGCGCATCCACTGGCCGCAGGGGGACGCCGTCCGCGCCGCCGCCGGCAGGGCCGCCCTCGGCGCCTGAACCCGCCCTCGACCCGGAGATCGCACCATGAGCCTGCTTCCCCCCGATGCCGTCGAGTTCATCGGCTTCGTCGCCCCCCGCCACACCTCCGAGATCCACCCGGCGGCGGGGCCGTCCATCGACCGCGACTACCTGAAGCTCCTGGCGCAGGCGCACGAATGGGGCGGGTTCGACCGGGTGCTGGTGGCCTTCCACGCGACCACGCCGGACGCGCTCCTGCTCGCCGGGCAGGTCGCCGCCGTGACCGAGCGGCTGGGACTGATGATCGCCCACCGCACCGGATTCACGGCGCCCACCGTGGCGGCGCGGCAATTCGCGACCCTCGACCAGCTCACCGGCGGCCGGGTCGCGATCCACGTGATCAGCGGCGGCGACGACCGGGAACTCGCCCAGGACGGCGACCACCTCACCAAGGACGCGCGCTACGCCCGCACCCGGGAGTTCCTCGACATCGTCCGGCAGAGCTGGACCGCCGCGGAGCCGTTCGACTACGCGGGCGATCACTACCGGGTGGAGCGCGGCTTCTCCGAGGTGAAGCCGGTCAACGCGATCCCGGTCTATTTCGGCGGCGCCTCGCCGGCGGCGCTGGCGGTGGCCGGCCGCCACGCCGACACCTACGCCCTCTGGGGCGAGACCCACGCGCAGGTCGCCGAGTTGATCGGCCGGGTGCGGGCGGCGGCCGCGGCCCACGGGCGGGCGCCGCGCTTCAGCCTGTCGGTCCGGCCGATCCTCGCCGAGACCGAGGCGCGGGCCTGGGAGCGCGCCGAGGACATCCTGGCCCGGACCCGGGCCGTCCGGGCCGCCAAGGGCCTCGGCCCGGCGGCGACGCCGCAGAACGAGGGCTCCCGGCGGCTCCTCGCGGCCGCGGCCGCGGGGCCGCGCCACGACAAGCGCCTGTTCACCGCCATCGCGGCCGAGACCGGGGCGGCGGGCAACTCGACCGCCCTGGTCGGCACCCCCGAGCAGGTCGCCGACGCCCTGCTCGACTATCACGACCTGGGCGTGCGGACCTTCCTGATCCGCGGCTTCGACCCGCTGGAGGACGCGCTCCAGTACGGCCGGTCGCTGCTGCCCGCCGTCCGGGCCGCCCTCGGGCGCCGCGGCGCCGCCGAGGCCGCCTGATGCGCGCCGTCATCCTCGCCCTGCTGGCGCTCCTGGCGGTCCGGCCGGCGCACGCGCAGGACGTGCTGCGGGTCGGCGACCAGCGCGGCAACGCCCGCGCGCTGATGGAGGCGGCCGGCGTGCTCGACGGGCTGCCCTACCGGCTCGACTGGAGCGAGTTCCCGGCGGCCGCGCCCCTGCTCGAGGCGCTGAACGCCGGCGCGATCGACGCGGGCGGCGTCGGCGACGCGCCCTTCACCTTCGCGGCGGCCGCCGGGGTGCCGGTGAAGGCGTTCCTGGCCTTCCGCAACCGGCAGGACGGGCTGGCGATCCTGGTCCTGAAGGAGTCACCCCTCCGCACCGTGGCGGACCTCAAGGGCAGGCGCGTCGCGACGAACCGCGGCTCGATCGGCCATCAGGTGGTCCTGGCGGCGCTGGAGGAGGCGGGCCTGCCCGCCGACAGCGTGACCTTCAGCTTCCTGCCGCCGGCCGACGCCAAGATCGCCCTGGCCTCCGGGGCGGTCGACGCCTGGGCGACCTGGGAGCCCTACACCTCCACGGCGGAGCTCGCCGGCCTCGTCCGGGTGATCCGCGACGGCAACGGCATCACCCCGGGCCTGACCTTCGCGGTGGCGAGCGACGACGCGATCCGGACCAAGCGGGCGCTGCTCGCCGATTTCGGCGCGCGCCTCGCCCGCGCCCGGGAATGGGCCCTGAAGGATCCGGCGCCCTACGCGTCCGTCTGGTCGAAGCTCATCGGCTTGCCGGAGGCGGTGCCGCTGCGCTGGTTCGGCCGCGCCGGCTACCGGGCCGTCCCGATCGACGCGTCCGTGATCGCCGACGAGCAGCGCAACATCGATCTCTACGTCCGCGCCGGGCTGATCCCGAAGGCCCGCGCGCCGCGGGCCGAGGCGATCCTCGACACGAGCGTCTCCCAAACCGACGCCGCCGTGCAATGATGGCGCGGGAGGACCCGACATGCACGACCACGGCGACGACCACGGCCACAGCCACGCCCACGATCACGCCCACGACCACGGGGCGTCCGAGCGCTGGAAGCACGACGGCGTGCGGGTAATCCCCGGCGACCGGCTCGACGCCAACACCGCGCAGACGCCCGGCATGTACCGGCAGGCCGCGATCAACGCCGCCCGGGTCGGCGCCCAGAAGATCTGGGCCGGCACGGTGGCGATCCAGCCCGACGCCAAGACCGGCGTGCACCACCACGGCGAACTGGAGAGCGTGATCTACGTGGTCTCGGGCCGCGCCCGGATGCGCTGGGGCGACAGGCTCGAATACGTCGCCGAGGCCGGGCCGGGCGACTTCATCTTCGTGCCGCCCTTCGTGCCGCACCAAGAGATCAACGCCTCGACCGACGAGCCGCTGCACTGCGTGCTGGTGCGCTCCGACAACGAGGCGGTGGTGGTCAACCTGCCCGACGTCGAGGCCGCCGAGGCGCCCGAGACAGTGTACTGGGTCGACCCGATCCACAAGCATCCGTGAGAGACCGGAGACGGCAGCGATGAGCCGGGACCGCCAGCTGCATCTCGGCGCCTTCATGCGCCCGGTCGGCATCCACACCGCGTGGTGGCGCTATCCGGGCGGCTATCCGGACGCGAACTTCAACTTCGAGCACCTGGCGCACTTCGCCCGGCGGCTGGAGGCCGCGAAGTTCGACGCGTTCTTCATGGCCGACCACCTCGCGGTGATGAACATGCCGGTGGCGGCGCTCCGCCGCTCGGCCACCGTGACGTCGTTCGACCCGCTGACCCTGCTGCCGGCGCTCGCCGTGCTCACCGATCGGATCGGCCTGATCGCCACCGCGTCGACAACCTACAACGAGCCCTACCACGTCGCCCGCAAGTTCGCCTCGCTCGACCACATCTCGAAGGGGCGGGCCGGCTGGAACCTCGTCACCTCCGGCAACCCGGACGAGGCCCTGAACTTCGGCCGCGACGCGCATCTGGAGCACGCCACCCGCTACGCCCGGGCGCGCGAGTTCTTCGACGTGGTGACCGGCCTGTGGGATTCCTTCGCCGACGACGCCTTCACGATGGATCCGGCGAGCGGCCTGTTCGTCGACCCGGCGAAGATGCGCGTCCTCGACCACCGCGGCGACTTCCTGAAGGTGAAGGGCCCGCTCAACGTCGCCCGGCCGGTGCAGGGCTGGCCGGTGATCGTCCAGGCCGGCGCCTCCGAGGCCGGCAAGCAGATCGCCGCCGAGACCGCCGAGATGGTGTTCGGCGCGGCCTCGACCGTGGAGGCGGCGCGGGCCTTCTACGCCGACGTGAAGGGCCGGATGCCGGCGGCGGGGCGCGACCCGGACCAGCTCAAGATCCTGCCCGGCTGCTTCATCGTCCTGGGCGAGACGGAGGACGATGCGCAGGCCAAGAAGGCGCGTCTCGACGACCTCGTCCATCCCGACAGCGGCCTCGCCAACCTCTCGGTCCGCCTCGGCGTCGACGCGACGGGCTTCGCCCTCGACGCGCCGCTCCCGGAACTCCCCGAGAGCAACGCCAGCAAGAGCGGGCAGGCCCAGATCGTCGACTACGCCCGGCGCACCGGCGCGACCGTGCGGGAACTCGCCCGCAAGGTCGGCGGCTACGGCGGCCTGCAGATGGTCGGCACGCCCGCGCAGGTGGCCGACCGGATGGAGGAGTGGCTGGAGACCCGCGCCTGCGACGGCTTCAACGTGATGTTCCCGTTCGTGCCCGAGGGTCTCGACGACGTGGTCGACCGGCTGGTGCCGGAGCTGCAGCGGCGCGGGCTGTTCCGCCGGGACTACGCCGGGACGACGCTGCGCGACCATCTCGGCCTCGCGCGGCCGGCCAACCGCTTCTTCCCGCCCGACGCCCCGCCCGACGCCCCGGCTCGGCCAGGGGGCTGATCGACCCGCCGCGCGGGCCGGCGCGGTCCCGCGCCGTCGGGGTGCGTGGCGGATCATGCGAACGGCGCGAACCTCCGGTCGTGTCGCGCGGTTATTCTCAGATCGTCGTGCGCCGATGGGAGGGGATCGTGCCCGAGGCTGTTCCGCCCCTGTCCGGGTGCCGCGTCCTCGTCGTCGAGGACGAGTATTTCATCGCCAGCGAGGTCAAGCGCTGGTTGCACAGCGCCGGGGCCGAGGTGATCGGCCCGGTCCCGCGCGCGGATCTCGCCCTGGACCTGATCGCCGAGCAGACGCCCGACGCCGCGGTGCTCGACGTGAATCTGGGCGACGGGAACAGCGTCTATCCGGTCGCCGAGCGTCTCGGCGTCCTCGGCGTGCCGTACCTGTTCGCCACCGGCGACGTGCGGGTCACCGGCGCCCCGGCCGAGGCGAGCCGGCCCATCCTGGAGAAGCCCTTCGTGGCGGCGGAGCTGGTCCGGGCCGTGACCAGGCTCGTCGCGGCCGCCTGAGGCCGCCGCGCCGCCTCAGAGAGGGCCCGGCCCGGGATGCGGGCCCATGCGCCGGCGGTCGTGCTCGATGGCGAAGACGTGGGCGTAGAGGTTCGCGACCCAGCCCCGCCCCTCGACCGTGAGGTCGAGGAACCGGATCGCGTCTCCGATCACGGGCTCGATCTTGCCCCAGAAGAACGACGGGTAGCGCTCCGCGAGGTCGGCCGGGCTGTCGTAGCCGAGTTCCGCGTTGACGCCGATCTCGGCGAATTCGTGGAACAGGGCGTTCAATTTGCGCGGGTAGAGCGGGTCGCCGAGCTGACCGATCAGGTCGGCCGCCCGCAGCAGGCCGGCCTCGGTCCCGGTCTCGCGATGGGAATCGTCCTCGGGGACCGGGAAGCGGGTCAGCTCGATCGCCCGGATGACCCGGGACGCGTCGACGAGATCGTGCGTGCCGAAGCGCTCCTGCACGGCCAGCTTCGAGCGCTCCACGTGGTAGGGTGCCAGCGCCGCGTCAGAGGCGCCCCGGGGCAGGCTGACGGTCGTGCCCTGCGCGTCGATGACGAAGGCCTGCAGCCGGTCTCCGGCGCAGACGCCGCGCACGTAGCCGATGTCGTGGTAGAGGGCGGCCAGGATCATGTGCAGCCAGTCCTCGGGCGTGATGCCCTGCTGCAGGAAGCGGCCGCGGAGGATGTCCTGGGCGACCAGGGTGACGAGGGCCGTGTGGTCGCCGTCGTGGTAGAGGGCGTCGCTCCCGACGATCCGCTCGATCGTCAGGCGCGCCGCGGCCTCGATGATCTCGGCGTAGCGCGGCTCCCGGCTGCCGAAGGTCCGCTGGTAGGTCAGGGCCAGGTGCTCGCCGAGGGCGTCGGCGAGCATCTTGGTCGCGTCGAACATGGGATCCTCGCCGTCAGCTGCGTCGGGCGGCGCCGCGCCCGGCCGGGTCGATGGAGATCACGCGGATCGCCCCCCGCGATCGACGAGCCGCTCCTCGAGATAGGCCGCCGCGTCCGCGTAGAGTTCGTAGCGGCGCAGCAGCACCGCCCGCTTCTCGGCCTTCGTCGCCGCGTCGAGCTTGGCGCGGGCCCTGTCGGCGCGGGCGCGCAGCTTCCCGGCGAGCTTCTCGAAGGCGGCATCGATGCGCGCGCCGACCTTCTCGCCCTCGGCGCGCGCCGGATCGGGGTCGTCCTGCCGGCGCTTCGGCCCGGCCCTCTTCGCTTCTCCAGCCATGACGCATCTCCGGTCGCCCCGATCGGTGGCGGAACCGTATGACGGAACGATCACGGGCGCGACATGGGATCGGCCGCCGCGGGCGCGGCGCTTTCTCAGGCGTGTCACGGAACGCTGCTCTAGGTCGGCCCCGCGACGCGCAGGAGAACCGGCGATGCGGCCCGACGACAGCTCTGCCCCGGATGCCACCTTGAATGCCACCTCGGATGCCACCTCGGATGCCACCCTGGAGGCGATCCGGCGTGACCTCGCCGACAGCTACGACGAGGAGCTGGAACTCGGGCTCGAGGAGGATCGCCTCGACCGGCTCGCGGCCGAGCTCGGCGGCGCGCCGCCCGATCATCTCGACCGCAAGGTCTATTTCCGCGCGCTGCTCCGGCTGCAGCACGAGCTGGTCCGGCTCCAGGACTGGGTGCAGGACCGGAAACTGCGCGTGGTCGTGCTGTTCGAGGGCCGCGACTCGGCCGGCAAGGGCGGCGTGATCAAGCGGATCACCCAGCGCCTCAATCCCCGCGTCTGCCGCGTCGCCGCCTTGCCTGCCCCGAGCGAGCGCGAGCGGACGCAATGGTATTTCCAGCGCTACGTCTCCCATCTGCCCGCCGGCGGCGAGATCGTGCTGTTCGACCGCTCCTGGTACAACCGCGCCGGCGTCGAGCGGGTCATGGGCTTCTGCACCGAGGCGGAGGTCGAGGAGTTCTTCCGGTCGGTCCCCGAATTCGAGCGCATGCTGGTGCGCTCCGGCATCGTCCTGGTAAAATACTGGTTCTCGATCACCGATGCCGAGCAGGAATTCCGCTTCCGGATGCGGATCCACGATCCGCTCAAGCAGTGGAAGCTGTCGCCAATGGACGTCGAGTCGCGGCGCCGCTGGGAGGACTACACCCGGGCCAAGGAGGACATGCTGGCGCGGACCCATATCCCCGAGGCGCCCTGGTGGGTGGTCGAGGCGGTCGACAAGCGACGGGCCCGCCTGAACTGTATCAGCCACCTGCTCGACCAGATCCCCTATGGCAGCGTGGAGCACCCGGCGGTCCACTTGCCCGAGCGCCTGCGGCACGCGGACTACGTGCGCGGCCCGGTCCCCGCCGCGATGATCGTTCCGGCCGCGTTCTGATCGCGGCGCGGAGACGGCGCGGGAGTCGTGATCCTGTCGCGGTGGCGCGGCTATAGCGCCGCCATGGCGAAGCGCCCCATGACTCTCGACCTGTTCATGACCCTGGATATCGTCGATGACGACGTCTCGGCCGTCGTCGACGCCTATCTGGCCGATCCCACGCCCGGTTCGGTGGCGTTCGGGGACGGCTTCCGCATCGACCCCGCGGCCGCGGTGGCCTCGCATCCCTTCGCCCGGACGCTGATCGATCAGCCCTGGGCCGATGCCGGGCTGCGCCGGGCCGCCATCCGCGCCGCCATCCTGCTGGCGGAGCCGGAGCGGGTCTGACCGGATCGGCCGCCTGTCGCGCGACGGTCGCGCGGTATTCGTGGGGCTGGCCTGCCGCTTTCATCGCGCTGGCATACCGCTGTCATGCGGCCGTCATGGGCGGGATGGCAGGTCGCCGCCACGGCGAACCTCCCGACCCTATGCCGCCACTCCGCCCGCCCGGTCCTGCCGTGGCGGGCTTTTGTATGCCCGCGGCTCGGCCATCGCGACGACGCGCGTCGGATCCTACGCCTAAAACGGTAGGTGTGCCGGCCTCCGACCACACGACGCCCGGTTGTAATCTGAGGCGGAGACGGCGCGGATGAACGGCGCCCTCACGGTGAACGATCGGTTTACCCAAACCGCACAATTGCGCCGACCGCCCCGATCCGGGCGCGATCGGCGGGCGTTCTACGGGCAGGTCCACCGGAGACGTGCTGACATGCTGATCCTCAACCCGATGACCGGCCAGATGGTCGAGGTGCGCGTGCCCCGGCCGAAGCCGAAGGCCGCCTGAGCGCGCCAGCTCTCCGTCCGCTTCCCCGCACGCCCGCGGCCCAGGCGGCGTGTCCTTCCAGCCCCGCACGACCCATGCTGCCGACCGATCTCGACCGACCCGCCGAACTGACCCTCTGGCCGGGCTACGCGCCGGCCCGGGTGGCCGTGTCGCACAGTTTCCCGACGCTGCGGGCCGCCCTCGCCGCCGCGGTCGCGGCGATCGATGCCGAGGATGCCAATCCCTGGATCATCACCGAGGGCGGCGACATCCTCGCTCCGGGATGGATCCGCGCGAACACCGCGGGCGCCGTCCTGCAGTAGCCGGACGTCAGCCGGCGAGCTGGTCCGCGCCGCGGTTGCGCCACCGGTACTCGCTCGGCGAGATCCCGTAGCTGTCCTTGAAGCGGCGGCTGAAATGGCTCTGGGTGCAGAAGCCACAGCTGTAGGCCAGCTCACCGACGGCCAGATGGGCGAAGCCGGGATCGGCGAGACGCTGCGCGGCGGTCTCCAGCCGCCGCCGCCAGATCCAGTCGGCGATGTTGCGGTCCTGCTCGCGGAACAGGGCCTGGAGGTGGCGCAGCGACACGCCGACGGCCGCCGCGAGCCGGGCGGGGTCGAGGTTCAGGTCGCCGAGATGGGCCTCGATGTGGGCCAGCGCGCGCTGGAAGATCAGGACGCCCTGGATGTTCTTGGGGGTCTCGTGCGCGAGGCGTTCCGCGATGCTCGCGACGATGAGATCGACGCCGACCGACGCCATGCGGTTCGACATGTCCGGCGTCAGGCGCTCCGCGTTGCGGACCAGTTCCTGGAAAAAGGCCGTCACCATCGACGTGCCGACTTGATCCGCGCCGATCGTGAGGCACGTGAACCGGCGCGTCGAGCCGAGGGCGCGCTCCAGGGCCGCGCGCGGCAGCTCGACGAACAGCGTCTGCGTGTCGACGTCGGAGGCCATCGTCGCCGGCCGACGGTCCATCACGACGATGTCGCCGGGATTCTGGATCGCGGTGCGGTCGTCCTGCGCGCTGAACACGCGGCCCTTGAGCGTGATGGCGACGTTCAGGGTCTCGTACTTGCCGTGCCGGCGGATCGTGTCCGGGGTCGCGACGGTGGTGACGGCGCTCTGCGTCACGCGCGTGATCAGCAGCGGCCCGACCTCCGCGGCCTCCAGCGTGCCGGTGAAAGCGTGCGCCACGGCAGGCGTAAGTTCGACCGGCACGATCCGCTCGAAGATCGTCTCACGCCAGAGGCGGAAACTGTCTTTCGGCTTGAAATCCGCCGTCGAGAACAAAGTCCTCATCGTAAATTCTTGTATTCATGCTTCGCCGCGCGCGCTCGGGAAAACGGTAGCACGCTTTCAGGCAAGCGCAACGGCGCGGACCAACTTATGAGGGTTCTCGACCTTGTCAGGAGCCCATAACGTGTCCGATTCGACCCTCGTCAGCCCCCAATCCAATATCGTGCTGACGGCAGGGCTCGTCGCTGCCTACGTATCGAACAATCGGGTTCCGACCGCCGACCTCCCGACCCTGATCGCGCAGTGTCACGACGCCATCACCGCGCTGGCCACCAACGGGGCGGCGTCGATCGAGGCGGCGGGGGACACGGACGCGCTGCGCGACCGGCCTACCGCCGCGCAGATCCGCAGCTCGATCCGGCCCGACGGCATCGTGAGCTTCATCGACGGGCGCCGCTACAAGACGCTCAAGCGCCATCTCACGGCCCACGGCCTGCACCCGCAGAGCTACCGCGAGCGCTACGGTCTGCCGGCCGACTATCCGATGGTCGCGCAGGAATATGCCGAGCGCCGGTCCGCGCTGGCGCGCTCCATCGGCCTCGGCGTGCCGGGCGAGCGCGCCGCCTGAGCCGACCCGCCTCGGCAGGCCGTGGCTGATTCGTGGCTGGCGCTCCCGGCCTCAGGCGGCCGCGTGCCGTCCGTCGGGCAGCAGATCCCGGCTCGCCTGCTCGATCCGTTTGAGCCAGTCCTCGGCCGCCGCCGCCCGCAGGGTCGCGGCCTCGGCCCGCGCCTGGGCCTCCCGGACGCGCCGGTCGGCTTCCGCCTCGCGTTCGAGGACCTGCCGCGCCGCCTGCGCCCGCGCTTCCTCCAGGAGCGCCCGCAGGGTCCGGATCTCCTGCTGGGCGGCCTCCAGATCCGCGGCCAGCGTCTCGCAGGCGGTCGATTGCTGGTGCAGGCGCTGATCCTGCGCCTGCTTCGCGACGGTCGCAGCCGACAGGGTGTCGAGGATCTGGCTCCAGTCCGCCACCGGCCGCGACGGCGTCTCCGGATCGGGTTCGGGGGACGCTTCGGAACGCGCCGCCGGGCTCGGCGCGTCGGCTGTGCGCGGGCCGTCGGCGATCCCCGGAGCCGGCTCCGTCGGTTCTCCGCGCTCGCGCGCGATGCGGGCGTCGAGCTGGGCCCAGAACGTCGCGTTCATCGCCGTGGCGATCCCGCCGGGCCCGCGCCGGTCACGAAGCCGCCCGCGTCGCGGAGGTCCGGGCGCGGGCGTCCTGTGTGCTGCCCGCCTGGCCGGTCACCTGTCCGCCCGGCTGCATCACGAATTCCGCGTCGATCGTCTCGGCGATGCGCTGGAGCATCTGCTCCGCCGCCGCGGCCCGCTCCTCGGCGGCCGCGGCCCGGTCCTCGGCGGCCTGGATCAGCTTGATCGCCTGCGCGTGGACCTCGTGGGTCTCCCGCTCGGCCGCAAGCACCTGGGCGCGGGCCGCGTCCATGTCGGCGCGCACCTGCCGCAGCAGGTCCTGGACGTGCGTCTCCTGCTCCTGTGCCCGATCCTCGACGTCCCGGATGTAGCGCGCCGCGCCCTGCACCCGCTCCAGCAGGTCGGGCCACCGCTCGACCGGCGACGGGTTCTGGTTGCGCCCCTGCGCCGAGACGCGCTCGTCCGCGGCGAGCAGGACGAGGTTGCCGGTGCGGATCCGGGTCGTCGGCTCGCGGGCGTCGCGCGCGACGGCATCGATCTGGTCCAGCGCCTCGGCCTTGGGGTGCTTCGTCTGTTCCATCACGCGTCCTGCCGACAGGGTGCAGCGCAAGCCTTCGGTGAGGCATCGGCGTCTGCCTCACACCGACGGAAAATGGTTAACAACTCCTTAATGTTCGCGCTAGGGTTGCGCTGCCGCGGCGATACCCGCGCGACGTCGCGCGCGGGACCGCCGGATCGCGGGCCGTCTCACGGGTAGCGGACGGGCTGCGGGTCCTCCGGCAGCGGGATGAACTCGGCGTCGTTCGGCACGGTGTCGAACCGACCCTGGCGCCAATCCTCCTTGGCCTGCGCGATCCGCTCGGGCCGGGACGAGACGAAGTTCCACCACAGGTGGCGCGGGCCGTCCATTGGCTCGCCGCCCAGCACCATGAACCGGGCCGATTCCGTGGCGCGCACGCTGATGCGGTCGCCGGGGCGGAACACCAGCAGCTGGCCGGGGCCGAAGCCGTCGCCGGCGATCTCGATGGCGCCCGCGACAGTGTAGATTGCCCGCTCGTCGTAGGTCGGATCGAGGGGCAGGACGGCGCCGGCCTCGAGGGCCACGTCGGCGTAGACCATCGGGCTCGAGGTCCGGACCGGCGAGCGCGCGCCGAAGGCCTCGCCGGCGATCAGCCGGACGGTCTTGCCCTCGCCGGTGAGGACCGGCAGCGCGGCGGCGTCGTAATGCTCGAAGGCGGGGGCGTTCTCCTCGTCCCGGTCCGTCAGCGCGACCCAGCTCTGGATGCCGAACAGGCGGGAGCCGGTCTGACGCAGCGTCGGGGCGGTGCGTTCCGAGTGCGTGATGCCGCGGCCGGCGGTCATCCAGTTCAGCTCGCCCGGCCGGATCGGCAGCTCCGTGCCGAGGCTGTCGCGGTGCATGATCTCGCCGTCGAACAGGTAGGTGACGGTGGAGAGGCCGATATGCGGGTGCGGCCGCACGTCCATGCCCTGCCCGAGGAGGAATTCCGAGGGGCCCATCTGGTCGAAGAAGATGAAGGGGCCGACCATCCGGCACTCGGTCGAGGGCAGCGCCCGGCGCACCGCGAAGGAGCCGAGATCGCGCGAGCGGGGCACGATCAGGGTCTGGATCGCGTCGCAGCTGAAATGGTCGCCCGGGATCGGGTCATCGGCACTGTGCCAGCTCATCGCCTTGCTCCTCCGCGCGGGGATCGGCCCCCCATCTGCAGGCATCCTGGACCGGGAGCGGCCGGGTTGGAACAGAAACGATCGAAACGCATCGTTTCCGAAAAATCGCCCGATCGTCCCGGCCGGGGCGACGGCCTACCAGGGTGTCGGCTTGGGGTTGCGCTCGTCGAAGCCGCGCTGGTGCCAGTACGGGTAGATCGGGGTCTCCTGGCTCGCCGCGTCGAGCCGGGCGACCTGCTCGGCCGTCAGGGTCCAGCCGAGGGCGCCGAGGTTCTGCTTCAACTGCTCCTCGTTGCGGGCGCCGACCACGATGTTGCAGACGGTCGGCCGGGTCAGCAGCCAGTTGAGCGCCACCTGCGCCACCGTCTTGCCGGTCTCGGCCGCCACGGCGTCGAGGGCGTCGACCACGCCGAACAGGTAGTCGTCGGAGACCGGCGGCCCGCCCTCGGCGCCGCCGGCGGCGATGCGGCCGCTCTGGTTGGCCTGTCCGCGGCGGATCTTGCCGGTGAGACGGCCCCAGCCCAGCGGGCTCCAGACCATCAGGCCGACGCCCTGGTCGAGGCCGAGCGGCATCAGCTCCCACTCGTAGTGCCGGCCGATCAGCGCGTAGTAGCCCTGGTAGGCGACGTAGCGGGCGAGCCCGTGGCGCTCGGAGGTCGCGAGCGCCTTCATCAGCTGCCAGCCCGAGAAGTTGGAGGCGCCGATATAGCCGATCTTGCCCGCGCGGGTGAGGTCGTCGAGCGCCCGCAGCGTCTCGTCCACGGGGGTGAGGGCGTCGAAGCCGTGCATGAAGTAGACGTCGATATGGTCGGTGCCGAGCCGCTTCAGGCTGGCCTCGCAGGCGCGGACCAGGTGGTAGCGCGAGGAGCCGACCTGGTTCAGCTCGTCGTTGAACCGGAAGGTCGCCTTGGTGGAGATCAGCGCCCGGTCGCGCTTGCCCTTCAGGGCCTGGCCCAGGATCTCCTCCGAGGCGCCGCCCGAGTAGATGTCGGCCGTGTCGAAGAAGTTGACACCGGAGTCGAGGCAGAGATCGACCATGCGGGTCGCCTCGGCGACGTCCGTCTGCCCCCAGCGCTGGAAGAATTCGTTCGTACCGCCGAAGGTGCCGGTGCCGAAGCTGAGCACCGGCACGGTGAGGCCGGAGCGTCCGAACTGCCTGTAGTCCATCGGGTCCTCGTCGCGATCGCGGCCGCCGCGCGGCGGCGCGCCTGCCGGATCAACGCGCCGCGCCGCCCGGTTTTCCCGGCCGGCGCGGGCCGTCAGCGCCGCGACTCGACGACCGGCGCCCCGTCGCAGCGCTGGCCGGCGGCCGCGCCCGTGCGCCGGTCGGGCGGCAGGGCGTCCGGCGACCCGGCCTTCTCCGCCAGGATCGCGACGTTCGCCGTCATCCCGGCCGCCAGCACGATCGGGCAGGGCACGTCGTCGAGGTCGATCCGGATCGGCACCCGCTGCGCCAGCCGGACCCAGGTGAAGATCGGGTTGACCGTCGGCAGCCCCTGGACGCCCGGGGCGGCGTCGGCGACGCTGATCCCGCGGCCGAGGCCGGTGACGCGCCCCCGGATCGGACGGTCCGGCCACGCCATCAGCGACACGCGCGCGGCGTCGCCCGCGCCGATGCGCGGGAGCTGCGTCTCCTCGAAATAGCCCTCGATCCAGAAGCTGTCGCCGTTGACCAGCGTCAGCGCCGGCTGTCCCGTGGCGGCGAACCCGCCCTCCTGCAGCAGCAGGTTGGTGACCCAGCCGTTCACGGTCGCCCGCAGGGTTGTGCGCTCCAGGTTGAGCCGCGCCTGCGCCAGCGCGCCCTCCGCCTGGACCACGTCGGCCTGGGCGGCCTGCGCCTGGCCGCTGGTCGTCTGCTTCTGCTGCGGCGTGGTGGCGAGGTCGTCGAGGTCGGCGGTGCGCTGCGCGATCCCCGCGAGGTACCCGGCCCGCGCCCGGGCACTGGCGAGGGCGCCCTCGGCCTGGGTCACGGCGTTCCTGAACGTGCCGGGATCGATCGTGAACAGCACGTCGCCCTTGCGGACGAACTGGTTGTCGCGGACCCGGACCGCCACCACCGTGCCGGAGACCTCGGGCGCCACCTGCACGGTGTAGACGCGCACGCGCCCGTCCCGGGTCCAGGGCGTGTAGGCGTAGTAGAGGAAGGCGAGGTAGGCGAGGCCCACGGCCGCCGCCAGCGCCAGCAGGGTGGCAGCGACGTTGTAGGCGGGCGGCGGCTGCCAGTCGCGCAGCGACGGTCGCGGTTTCAGGGCCATCTCACGGGCCCTGGACGCGCAGGGACAGGATCAGCAGCGCCGTCACGGCGGTCAGGAGGCTGAAGTCGAACAGGGCGCGGTTCCAGACAAGGTGGTTGATGCCGATCCAGTCCAGGATCCAGCGCAGGGCCCAGGTGATTACCAGGGCGGCGAGCAGGCAGATCACCGCGGGCTCGACGAAGAGCCCCAGCACGTCGACCGCCCGCAATCCGACCACGCCGATCACGCCCGCCCTCCCGGATCGAGGTTCGGCCAGCCCGCGCGGTCGAGATCCGACACGAGGGCGGCCAGCGCCCCGATGCGCTCCGCCTGGAGGGGCAGGGTCGCCCGGTCGGCGAGCGCGCGCAAGGGATCCGGCGCCGTCTCCGGCCCCGCCGGACGGGACGCGGCGAGCCGCGCCCAGACCGCCCGGCCGACGCGGCGGCCCTCCCGATCGTCCGTCTCCCGCAGGGCGAGCAGCAGGAGCCCGATGACGAGCAGGCGCTCGCCGCTCCGGGCCGCCGCGTCGTCCGCGCCGATGAGGGCGAGCCGGCCGAAGCCCCGGGCGAGGTAGCGGTCGAGCGGCGGCAGCAGGAGCGCCGGGTCGAGGGCCGCGCCCCGCACCGACCGGACCAGCCGGCGTCGGGCCCGCAGGCGCAGGGTCGCGGCGCTCACCGGCGGCGGCAGGGCGGCGAACGCGATCGCCGCCACCGCCATGCCGAGCAGCTCGGCCAGCACGGTGTTGAGCGAGTCGGCGAGGTCGTAGGTCATCGGGTTCTTGGGATCGAGCACGCCGAAGACGAAGAACCCGAAGCCGATCCCGTAGATCGCGCGCTTGTCGGCGCGGCCGACCACCGCCAGCATCGCCACTGGCAGCAGCACCGCCGCCAGCAGCGCGAAGCTCCCGGTGGTCGTCAGCAGCGTGTAGCGGACGGTGAGCCCGACCACGCCGGCCAGCAGCGCGCCGACCAGGAAGGCGCGGGATTCCGCCCGCGGGTCGGCATGGGCGGCGAGCAGGACGCAGACGAGGCTCGCCCAGGTCGCGGCGCCGGCCCCGTGCGACCAGCCGGTGACGTACCAGAAGCCGTTGACGAGCAGGACGGCGGCGGCGGTGCGCAGGGCGTTGTCGAAGGCGTGCCAGCCGTCCCAGTCCAGGTCGTTCCACAGGAGCAGGTGCGGGCGGAACGGGACGCGCCGCCGGCCCACGCGCCCGCCGGCCCGCAGGAGCCGCGCCGAGACCCGGACGCGCCCGACCTGCCGGACGGCGATCGCCCCGCCGGCCCCGATCAGGTCGGTCGAGCGCGATCCCGGCCGGTCCGGCAGCAGCGCCCGCAGCAGGCCCGCGGCGAGCACCCGCCGCAACCGGGGGGCGGCGTTGCGGATGCCGCGGCCGCCGGAGCGCAGGGAGGGCTGCTCGGTGAAGGTGTCGGTGACCTCCTCGCCCAGGGTCATGACCGCGGCGATCGGCATCGGGCCGGGCCGCTCGCCCCGCCGCAGGGCGGCCATCCAGGCGTCGCAGGCCTCCGCGGCCGCCTCGAGCCGCCCCGCCAGGGCGCGGCTGACGGCGGGGACGCCCGGCGCCACGAACACGTTCGACGCGTAGGCGCAGCCGATCCCGAGCAGGATCGTCGAGCAGCGGTCGACGCCGATCTGGAACACGGCCTCCGGGTTCTGCACGTCGGCCAGCGCGATGATCGGCACGGTGAAGCCCATCGAGGCGAAGCCGTAGGCGCGCTGGCCGCTCTCGACGCTGGAGGCCGCGGTGAGCAGGCCCATCCACAGGGCCAGCGCGAGGTCGAAGGCCAGGGTCGCCTGGGCGAAATTGGCCACCAGCACCATCGCGACGGTGACGCCCACCAGCGTGCTGCCGGCGCGCCACAGGCTCTTGCGCAGGGAGGCCGCCCGGGTGGCGAGCGTCACCGAGATGACCGTCCAGCCGGCCCAGTGCGGCAGCGCCAGCTCGAGCCACATGGCGAGCCAGATCGCCGCGATGGCGGTGAGCGCGATGCGCACGGCCTCGGCCGCCTCGCGCGGCCACCACGCCGCGAGGCGCTGCAGGAGGCCCGGCGCGTCCTCGGAGAGCGCGACCTCACCGACCATCGCGCGGCCTCGCCGGCCGGGGCGGGTCCGGGAACCCGGCTGCAGGCTCAGTCATAGTGCTCGGCGATGTCGACCTTCCCCTTGAACACCCGGTAGACCACCAGGGTGTAGATCAGGGTGATCGGCAGGACCACGATGCCTGCGCCCCAGAACATGAAGGACAGGCTCGCCTCCGGCGCCGCCGCCTCGGTCACCGTCACGCTGAACGGCACCATGTAGGGCAGGAACGAGGCGGCGAGCGTCGCGAAGGCGGCGGCGAAGATCAGCGCCACTAGCGGGAAGGGCAGGGCATCGATCCGGCGCCGCGCCGCGTAGAGGAGCCCGGCGCAGGCCGCGGCCCCCACGAGCGGCAGGACCAGCATCTCGGGCCGCTCGACCCAGCGGTGCAGCACCCGCAGGTTCATCGCCAGCGCGTACGCGAAGGCCGCGCCGAGGAAGACCAGGACGCCCAGCAGGAGCCGCGGCAGCAGCCGGAAGCCGAGGTCGCGCACGTCGGACTCGGTCTTGCCGCACAGCCACGCGGCGCCGAGCAGCGCGTAGCCGAGGCACAGGCCGAGCCCGCAGAGCAGCGAGAACGGCGTGAGCCACGTGAACGCCCCGCCGGCGTAGAGCCCGCCCTGCACCGGCAGCTCCTGCACGAGCGCCCCGACCGTCACGCCCTGCACGAAGGCCGCGCAGTAGGAGCCGCCGACGAAGCCCGCGTCCCAGACCCGCCGCAGCCGCCGGGACTTGTAGCGGAACTCGAAGGCGACGCCGCGCAGGATCAGGGCCGCGAGCATCAGGAGGAGCGGCAGGTAGAAGGCCGAGAGCAGCAGCGCGTAGACCGTCGGGAAGGCGCCGAACAGGATCGTGGCGGCGAGCACCAGCCAGGTCTCGTTGCCGTCCCAGACCGGGGCGATCGCCTGCATCATGTGCCGGCGCGCCGTCTCGTCCGGGGCGATCCCGAACAGCATGCCGACGCCGAGGTCGAACCCGTCGAGCAGCACGTAGAGCATCAAGGTGAGGGCGAGGGCGGCGGCCCAGAATTCGATCACGGCCGCTCACTCCGCAGGATTGCTGCTGGGGGTGCCGGGACTGTCGCCCGGCACGGCGAGCGGCCGCTTGGGGTTGGCGGCGCTTCCCGAACCGGCCGGGGTCGGCAGGATGCCGGCCTTGAGCATGCGGTAGATGTAGACGGTGCCGGCCGCGAAGATCAGCGCGTAGACCGCGCCGAACACGGCGAGCGAGGTCGCAACCTGCGGCGCGGCCAGGAACGGCGTCGCCGCGTCGGCGGTGCGCAGCTGGCCGTAGACCGTCCAGGGCTGGCGCCCGACCTCGGCGGTGAACCATCCGGTCAGCGTCGCCACGAAGCCCAGCGGGAACGACAGGAAGATCGCCCATTGCAGCCAGCGCGCCCGCTCCAGCCGCCCGGTGGCGTAGAAGGCCATCCCGCCCCAGGCCAGCGCCAGCATCAGCAGCCCGCAGCCGACCATGATGCGGAAGGCGAAGAACGGGATCAGCACCGGCGGCCGGTCGGCCTTGGGGATGTCCTTGATGCCGATCACCTTGCCGGTGAGGGTGCCGTCGTCGATCAGGCTGCCGATCGGGGCGGGCAGCGCGATGACGAAGTGGTTCTTCTCCTGCGCCTCGTCGGGCCACGCGAACAGGATCTCGCCGGCCGGTGCCTGGCTCTCCCAGTGGCCCTCGATCGCGGCGATCTTCGAGGGCTGGTGCTTGACGACGTAGTCGCCGGTGAGGTGGCCGAAGAACAGCTGCAGCGGCACCAGGATCGCGGCGAGGCCGAGCCCCATCCGGATCATGGCGCGGGCCTCGATCCGGTCGCTGCCGCGCAGCATGTACCACGCCCCCGTCGCGGCCACGCAGAAGCTGGTGGTGACGTAGGCGGCCAGGACCATGTGGGGGAAGCGGACCCAGACGACCCCGTTGAAGATGATCGCCCACCAGTCCGTCGGCACGAACACGCCGTCCGGGCGCTGGGCGAAGCCGGTCGGGTACTGCATCCACGAATTGTTCACGAGGATCCAGAACGACGACAGGCTGGTGCCGAGGCAGACCATCAGGCAGGCGAACAGGTAGAACCAGCGCGGCACCCGCCTGCGGCCGAACATCAGCACCCCGAAGAACGAGGCCTCGAGCGCGAAGGCCGTGAAGCTCTCGTAGCCGAGGAGCGGCCCCTGGATCGGGCCGGTGCGGCGGGCGAGCTCGCTCCAGTTGGTGCCGAACTGGAACGCCATGACGATGCCGGAGACGACGCCGAGCCCGAAGGCGACGGCGAAGATCTTGAGCCAGAAGGCGAACAGGCGGTCGTAGACCGGCTCGCGCGAGATCATCGCCCGCGCCTGCAGGAAGGCGAGCCAGGCCGCCAGCCCGACCGTGAAGGCCGGGAAGATGATGTGGAACGACACCGTGAAGGCGAACTGGATGCGCGAGAGCATCAGGGCGGAGATGTCCATCGTTCCTCTCTCCGGCCGAAGCTCGCCGGTCCGCCGCCGCGGGCCGGGCGCGCCGCACCCTCAGATGTCCGCCGGCGGGGCGCGGGGAACCGCGCCTCGCGGAACTGTCAGACGTCGTCGATCCTCAGGACCGGCGCCGTCTCGGCCCGGCTGCGCCGGCAGGCCTCGGCGTCCCGCTTGAGGTCGATGCCGTAGGTCGGGATCACGGCCTTGAGGCGGGGCAGCCAGCCCTCCGGCGTCAGCCGGTCGGCGAAGCACTTCTCCAGGACCTCGACCGCGATGAAGGCCGCCGTCGAGGCGCCGGGCGAGGCGCCGAGCAGCGCGCAGATCGAGTTGTCGGCCGCGGCCACCAGCTCCGTGCCGAATTCGAGGTAGCCTTCCTCCAGCGGGTTCGCCTTGCCGGTCGGCTTGATCGTCTGCACCCGCTGGCCGGCCACCGCCGAGGTCCAGTCCTGCTTCAGCGCCTTGGGGAAGAAGTCCTTGAGGGTCGCGAACTGGTGGTCGGAGCTCTGGAGCACCTGGCCCACGAGGTACTCGGTGAGCGCGACGTTGTCCTTGGCGACGTCCAGCAGCGGCACGATGTTGTGCGGTGTCAGCGCGGTGAACAGGTCGGTGAGCGACCCGTGCTTCAGGAAGCGCGACGAGAAGCCCGCGTAGGGCCCGAACAGCAGCGAGCGCTTGCCGCCGATGATGCGGGTGTCGAGGTGGGGCACCGACATCGGCGGCGAGCCGGAGGCGGCCTTGCCGTAGACCTTGGCGTGGTGGCGCACGCTGACCGCGTCGACGTCGCAGCGCAGCCAGATGCCCGAGACCGGGAAGCCGCCGTAGCCGCGCCCCTCCGGGATCTTCGAGGCCTGCAGCAGCGGCAGCGAGCCGCCGCCCGCGCCGATGAACACGAACTTGGCCGTCACGGTCCGGCGCGTGGCGTCGTAGGTGTCCTCGACGGTCACGGCCCAGCGGCCATCGTCGACCCGGTCGAGGGCGACGACCTTGCGGTTGTAGTGGACGGCGAAGCCGGGCTGCGCCGCGAGCTGCTTCACCAGCAGGTGCGTCAGGGCGCCGTAATCGACGTCCGTCCCGGTGACGATCCGGGTGGCGGCGATCGGCTCGCCGGGATCGCGGCCCTCGATGATCAGCGGCGCCCAGCCGGCGATGACCTGCGGGTCCTCGCTGTACTCCATGCCGTGGTAGCAGTGGTGGGCCGACATCGCGGCGTAGCGCGCCTTGAGGAAGGCGACGTTCTCGGCCCCCCAGACGAAGCTCATGTGCGGGCAGGGATGGATGAAGGCGCGGGGGTCCGGGATCGCGCCCTTCCTCACCAGATGCGCCCAGAGCTGGCGCGAGATGTCGAACTCGGTGTTCACCTCCAGGGCCTTGGCGATGTCGACGCTGCCGTCGGGGCGCTGGGGGGTGTAGTTCAGCTCGCAATTGGCCGCGTGGCCGGTGCCGGCGTTGTTCCAGCCCTCCGAACTCTCCTGCGCGCAGTCGTGCAGCGTCTCGAACATCGCGATCCTGAGCGACGGCTCCAGCTCCTTCAGCATCGTGCCGAAGGTCGCGCTCATGATCCCGGCGCCGATCAGCACCACGTCGGGAGCGTCGTCGAAGCTCATGGCGGCCATCGGGCCCCTCCTCAGGCGGTCTTGTTCGGGACGAAGGGGAGCCGGGCCTCGGCGCCGGGGGCGAGGATCACGTAGGCCCGGCACCAGGGCTCGTCGTCGACGAGGCGCCAGGAATGGCCGGAGCCGGCCGTGTCCTCGGCGATGAGGATGTCGCCGGGGCGGATCGTGAAGTGCGCGCCGGCCCTCGTCTGGAAGTCGAGGGTGCCGCGCAGGGTGATGACGAACTGCCGGGTCGGCGCCGCGTGCCACGCGTAGGTCCCGCCGGCCTGGGTCTCGCGGAAGGAGATCGAGACCACGTCGGTCGTGCCGCTGAGGATGTCGCCGCGCTCGCCGTGGGGCAGGTCGATGACGCCTTCCTCGAAGTAGGAATTGTCGTCGTCACCGGTCCAGATGCGTACGCAGCGGATCATCGGGCAGAGCTCCGGCTTCGGAAGGGCGCCTCAGCGCCAGAGGTTGGTCTTGGCGAGGTCGATGATCTCGGTGCCGCGCCCGTCGATGACGGCTCGGGCGAGCCACATCCCGAAGCCCGTCACCTGCTCGAGGCCGACCTTCGGCGGCATCGACAGCTCCTGGCGGGCCGACACGACGTCGAGCAGCGCCGGGCCGTCATGGGCGAGCATCGCGGCCATCGCGTCCGGCAGCGCGGCCGGATCCTCGACGCGCCGGGCGAAGATGCCGGCCCCGCTCGCCATCGCGGCGAAGTCCGGGTTCACCAGCTCGACGCCGGTCTCGAGGAAGCCCGCCGCCTTCATCTCCATCTCGACGAAGCCCAGCGTGCCGTTGTTCAGCACCACGATCTTCACCGGCAGCTTGTGCTGGTTGAGGGTCAGCAGGTCGCCCATCAGCATGGCGAAGCCGCCGTCGCCGGAGAACGAGATGATCTGCCGCCCGGGATAGGCCGCCTGCGCGCCGATCGCCTGCGGCAGGGCGTTGGCCATCGAGCCGTGGTTCAGCGAGCCGATCAGCCGGCGCTTGCCGTTCATGGCGAGGTAGCGCGCCGCCCAGATCGTCGGCGTGCCGACGTCGAAGGTGAAGACCGCGTCCTCGGAGGCCGCCTCGCTGAGCGTCCGGGCGACGTATTGCGGGTGGATCTTGCCGCCGGGCTTGCCGACCGCCAGCGCGTCGAGCCCGGCGCGGGCCTTGCGGTAATGGGCGAGGCTGTCGTCGAGATGCGCCCGGTCGGTCTTGGCCTGCAGCTTCGGGAGCAGCGCCGCGATCGTCTCCCCGACGTCGCCGATCAGGCCGAGATCGATCCGGCAGTGGCGCCCGAGGCTCCCGGCCCGCAGGTCGACTTGCGCGACCTTGGCGTCGTCCGGGTAGAACTGGCGGTAGGGGAAGCCGGTGCCGAGCAGCAGCAGGGTGTCGCAGTCGAGCATCGCCCGGTAGCCCGACGAGAAACCGATCAGGCCGGTCATGCCGACGTCGTAGGGATTGTCCCACTCGACGTGCTCCTTGCCGCCGAGCGCGTGGACGACAGGCGCCTTCAGCGCCTCGGCGAGTTGCAGCAGCTCCGCGTGGGCGCCGGCGCAGCCGCGGCCGCAGAACAGGGTCACGCGCCCGGCCGCGTTGAGCATCCCGGCGAGCGCGTCGAGGTCCGCCTCGCGCGGGCGCACCACGGGCGGGGGCGGCACCAGGGCGGCGGAGAGTTCGGGCGCGTTCCCCGGCATGGCCATGAGGCCGACATCGCCGGGGATCACCACGACGGCGACCCCGCGCTCGGCGATGGCGACGCGCATCGCGGTCTCGATCACGCCGGGCAGCTGGGCCGGCGAGGAGACCAGCTCGCAGTAGTGGCTGCATTCCTGGAACAGGTTCTGCGGGTGCGTCTCCTGGAAGTAGCCCCGGCCGATCTCCGCCGAGGGGATCTGGGCCGCGATGGCCAGCACGGGCACGCGGGAGCGGTGCGCGTCGAACAGGCCGTTGATCAGGTGCAGGTTGCCCGGCCCGCAGGATCCGGCGCAGACCGCGAGCTCGCCGGTCAGGTGCGCCTCGGCGCCGGCTGCGAATGCGGCGCTCTCCTCGTGGCGCGTGTGGATCCAGGCGATCGAGCCGTCCTGGCGCAGGGCCTCGGTCAGGCCGTTGAGGCTGTCACCGACCACGCCGTAGATGCGCTTCACGCCGGCCTGCGCCAGCGCCCGGACGAACAGATCGGCGACCTTCGTGCTCATGGTGTCTCGCTCAGCTGAAGGGGGGCGGACGGACGGTCCCGGCGCGCTTCAGGCGCCGGCCAGCCCGTGGCCGATCATCGTCCTGGGATCGCACACCGCGTCGAAGCGCTCGGCCGGGACGCCCTCGGCCAGGGCGGCCGCGCGCAGGGTCGTGCCCTCGTCGTTGGCGCGGTGGGCGATCTTCGAGGCGAGGTCGTAGCCGATCACCGGCGACAGGGCCGTGACCAGCATCAGCGACTGGTTCACGGTCTCGTCGATCCGCGTCCGGTTGAGTTCGGTGCCCGCGACCGAGTAGGTCCGGAACTTCTCGCAGGCGTCGCCCAGCACGCGGATCGAATGCAGCGTGTTGTTGATGATGATCGGGCGCATCGCGTTGAGCTCGAAGTTGCCCTGCGAGCCCGCGAAGGCGACCGCGTTGTCCTCGCCGATCACCTGGATGCAGACCATCACCAGGGCCTCGCACTGGGTCGGGTTGACCTTGCCGGGCATGATCGAGGAGCCCGGCTCGTTGGCGGGCAGCAGCAGTTCGCCGAGGCCGCAGCGGGGCCCCGAGGCGAGCCAGCGCATGTCGTTGGCGATTTTCATCAGTGCGACTGCGAGCCCGCGCACCGCCGCCATGGCGGCGACCATGGCGTCCAGCGACCCCTGCGCGGCGAACTTGTTGGGCGCCGTGACGAACGGCTTGCCGGTGAGATCGGCGATCTTGGCGGCGATCTCCGCGCTGAACCCTTCCGGGGCGTTGAGGCCGGTGCCGACCGCGGTGCCGCCGGCCGCCAGCTTGTACAGCCCGGCGCGCGACGCCTCGACGAGCGCCAGCGCGTCGCGCATCTGCGCCACGTAGCCCGACCATTCCTGGCCGACCGTGAGCGGCGTCGCGTCCTGCAGGTGGGTCCGGCCGGTCTTGACCACGTCCATCCAGGCCCGCGCCTTGGCGTCGATCGCGTCGGCCAGCGCCCGCGCCTTGGGGAGCAGGACCTCGTCGAGTTCGAGCACCGTGGCGACGTGCATCGCGGTCGGGAAGGTGTCGTTCGACGACTGGCCCATGTTGACGTGGTCGTTCGGGTGGACCGGGCTCTTGGAGCCGAGCACACCGCCGAGGAGCTGGATCGCGCGGTTCGACAGCACCTCGTTGACGTTCATGTTGGACTGGGTGCCGGAGCCGGTCTGCCAGACGTAGAGCGGATAGTGCGCGTCGAGCTTGCCCGCGATCGTCTCGTCGGCGGCCTGGACGATGGCCTGCGCGCGCCAGTCCTCCAGGCGGCCGGCGGCGGCGTTGACCAGGGCGGCGGCCTTCTTGACGTAGCCGTAGGCGTGGTAGACCCGCTTGGGCATGCGATCATCGCCGATCGAGAAGTGCTGGAGCGAGCGCTGCGTCTGCGCGCCCCAGTAGCGGTCCGCCGGCACGTCGATCCCGCCCATCGAGTCCGTCTCGTGCCGCATCCCGGTGGCGGCGATGCCGATCGGAACGTCGCGCAGGATGGGGTGGCCCGGGGCAGACTCGTTCATCGTCATCCTTCTCGGTGTCGGACCGTCTGGCACAGTGCGAGACGGGTTCGGCGAACCGGGTGCGCTTTGACGTAAACGGTGGTATTATTTTCGGTCTTGGGTCGATATGTGCAGATTTTAAGAAAGCTGACTATTAAATCTTCACTTAAGCCTAGTATTAAAAACGCCGACAAAACGCATTACAGATCATGAATGCGAATTGCCAGATAACATAGATCGGTGTCAAGCGTTCCGCCGCGCGGAGGCTGCAAAAACATTCCCGCGATTGGTCAATTTATAGCGCTTCTGCTCCCCGGAGCGTCTTTCGAGCCGGACAAGCGCGCGCTGCCGAAATGTCTGACTTGTGCGGCCTCCGTCGTGCCGAGATCGCAGGCCGGGCGATCCCACCGCAGCGGCGCGCCCTCGATCCGCACGGGCGCGTGCAGCCGGAGGGCAGGTCCCCACGCCGTGTCCTCGATCTCCGGGGCGTAATCCGCGTCCCGATATCCGCCGAAGGCGGGCCCCGGCGCGCTGCCGGGATGGTCCGTGAGCAGGCGCGCGGTCCGGGCCAGAGAGAGCCGCGCGGTGACGGCGTGCCCGTCACGCTGCCGGGCGATCAGGCCTCGCACGGCCGCCGCCGCCATCAGGTAGCCGGTGGCGTGGTCGAGCGCCTGGACGGGCAGCGGCACCGGCCGGTCGGCCTGTTTCCACCGCTGCCCGGCCGCCGCGATGCCCGTCGCCATCTGGACGAGGCTGTCGAAGCCGCGCCGTCCGGCCCAGGGTCCGGTCCAGCCGTAGGCGCAGAGCGCGACGTCGATCAGGTCCGGGTTGAGTGCCCGGCGCCGCGCCGCGCCGTAGCCGAGCCGCTCCAGGGCGTCCGGGCGGTACCCGTGCACGAGGATGTCGGCCTCGGCGAGCAGGGTCTCGAAGTGCCGGCGGTCGTCGACCTGCCGGAGGTCGAGGCGCGTGCAGACCTTGCCCAGGGTGACGTCGGGCGCCAGGGACGGTTCGTCCCAGCCGGGCGGGTCGATCCGCAGGACGTCGGCCCCGAGGCCGGCCAGGACGCGCGTGGCCACCGGCCCGGCCAGGATGCGGGTCAGGTCGAGGACCCGGATCCCCGCGAGGGGACGGGCCGGGTCCGGGCGCCACGGCGACCGGTGCTGGACGGGCCGTTCCGCGACCGCCACGAGGGGCTCGGCCCGGACCGCCCGGCCCTGGTCCAGGCCTTCCCAATCGTCCGGACCGCGCATCGCCGCGGCGCAGCCGCCGGCGCGCAGGATCGCCCCTTCCAGGTCCTCGGCCGCCGTGCGGGCCACGGCGGCCGTGACCGCCTCCCGCTCGCCCGGGCAGTCGAGGATTGCGAGGGCGGCGGCGCGGTGATGGGGCGCGTTGGTGTGCAGCCGGATCCAGCCATCCGCCGCCCGGTAGTCGCCGGCGATCGGGTCCCAGGCGGCCGGCAGCGTCCAGCCCTGCGGCCGCACGGAGGTGCCGAACCACGCTGAGGCCAGGTGCCGGTCGACCGTGACGGCGGGCGCGGGGCCGGACAGGCCGAGGAGTTCGGAGACGGCGAGGCCGGCGGCGCCGATCGACGCCGTCGCCAGCGCGGTGACCGGGAAGCAGGAGGGCAGGCTCCCGGTGCCGGTCACCGCCAGCCGGTCCCGGGCCTCGGGCGGCAGCGCCAGGGCGGCCAGCGCCTCCGCGAGGATCGGCGCCAGGGCGTCGTGGTCGGCGTGTCGTTCGCGCATGGTCGCGGCCCTCGATCGGTTCGCGCAGGCTGCCGGCCATCGACGGATCGATCAATCTTGATACATCTGATCAACATGACGGAATGGCTGGACCGCGCCGAAGCCCTCGACGCCCTCGGGATCCGGGCCCAGACGCTCTACGCCTACGTCAGCCGCGGGCTGATCGAGGCGCGGCGGGCGCCGGGCCGGCGCCACAGCCAGTACCGGGCCGCCGACGTCGCGACGCTCGCCGACCGGCGCGGCCGGAGCCGCACCAGCGCGGCGATCGCCGCGGGGGCCATGGCCTGGGGCGAGCCGTCGGTCGTCACCGCGATCAGCACCGTCCACCGGGGCAGCCTGATCTACCGCGGCCGCGACGCCGTGGCGTTCGCCCGCGACGCGAGCCTGGAGGCGACCGCCGACCTCCTGTGGGACAGCCCGGAGGCGACGCTGTTCGAGGTTCCGGCCGACGCGGCCGCGACGCCGTTCCTGGCGCTGGCCGGGCTTCTGCAGGAGGCCGAAGCCGCGCTGGGCCGCGGCCACCACCGCCTGTGCCGCGACGCGCGCCGCGCCGTCGCGCATCTCGCCGCGTCCTGCGGCATCCCCGAAGGCTGGGCGCCCCTGCATCAGGGCTTGGCGCGGCTCTGGTCCCTCGACGCCGCGACCGCCGACCGGGTCCGTCAGGCGCTGGTGCTGCTGGCCGATCACGAGCTGAACGCCTCGACCTTCGCGACCCGCGTCGCCGCCTCCACCGGCGCGCCGATCGCGGCCTGCCTCATGGCCGGGTTGAGCGCCCTGTCGGGACCGCGCCACGGCGGCGCTTCCGCCGCGGTGCTGCGGCTCGTCGACGAGGCCGCCGCGACGAACCCCCGGGAGGCCGTGCGCGCCTGCCTGGATCGGAGCGGCGCGCTGCCGGGCTTCGGCCACCCGCTCTACCCGGACGGCGACGTCCGCGCCGCGGCCCTGGGCGCGGTCCTGCCCGCCGACCCCCTGCTGGACGCCGTCCGGGACTGCGCCGCGGAGGCGACGGGGGCGCGGCCGAACATCGACTTCGCGCTGACGGCGCTCGTCCGGACGGCGGGCCTGCCGCGGAGCGCGCCGTTCACGATCTTCCTGCTCGGCCGGAGCCTGGGCTGGGCGGCGCACGCCATGGAGCAGGGCCGCCAGGGGACGCTGATCCGGCCGCGGGCCCGGTACGAGGGGCAGCGGCGCCCGGCGGACCGCCCATAGCGGGAGGGCCGGCTTCGCGGCCGGCCCTCGATCTGTCGCGGCCCCCCGCGCGGCGCGGCCGCCGGCCTCAGGCGAACATGTCGGGCTGGGTCTCGGCGATGTGGTTGTACAGCGTCTGGAAGTGCAGCCAGCCGATGTAGTCGCTGCCGACGTGCTCGCGGCTGTAGCGGGCGGTCTTCTCCGAGAGGAGCTGCGGCTTGATGCCGGAGGCCTCGACCAGGAGCTGTTGCTGGCAGGCCCGCTCCAGGGCGATGAACCAGAAGGCCGCGTCGTCGATGCTGTGCTGCGAGCAGGTCAGCAGGCCGTGGTTCTGGTGCAGCACGCCGCGGTTGCGGCCGATCTGCTGGGCGACCGACAGGCCGCTCTCCTTCTCCACCGCCACGGCGCCTGCCGAGGCGCCGATCACGGCGTGGCTGTTGTAGAAGGCCGCCGCGTCCTGGCTGATCATCTCCAGCGGTCGGCCGGTGGCGCACCACGCGGTGCCGTAGGTGGTGTGCGCGTGGCACATCGCCATGACCTCCGGGTACTCCTCGTGCACGGCGGCGTGGAGGACGAAGCCCGCGCGGTTGATGGCGTGGCGCCCCTCGACCACCCGGCCCTTGTGGTCGGCCAGGATCAGGTTCGACATCCGCACCTGCGAGAAGTGCACGCACATCGGGTTGGTCCAGTACAGCTCCGGACGCTCCGGGTCGCGGATCGTCAGGTGGCCGGCGAAGCCGTAGTCGAAGCCGTGCATCGCGAAGGCGCGGCAGGCGGCCACGAGGTGCTTCTTGCGGTAGTCCCGCTCCTCGGCGTGGTTGGCGAAGTCCGGGATCTCCGGGAAGATCAGGCCGGCCTGCTCGGGCTGGTAGATCGAGGTCCGCTTGCGGCCGGCATCGTCGTTCGGCAGGTCGAGGGCGACGGCCGCCTCGTGGGCGTGATCGTCGAGCATGGCGTCTCCTTTCGTCGGGGTACGGACCGGCCCGCCGATCGCGTCGTGGCCGGCACTATCCTGCCGGATCCGCGCGTTGACAAACGACGATTTTTCACGCTTTCCATGAATTAAATTCACGGATTGCGTATGCGCCGGATCCCGAGCTTCTCCGCCCTGCGGGCCTTCGAGGCGGCCGCGCGCCTCGGCAGCTTCGCCCGCGCCAGCGCGGAGCTGCACCTCACGCCCTCGGCGGTGAGTCACCAGATCCGGGCGCTGGAGCGCTGGTTCGGGCGCGCCCTGTTCCGGAGGGCGAACCGCCAGGCGCTCCTCACCGCCGACGGCCAGCGCCTGCTGGCCGGGCTCTCGAGCGCCTTCGACGCGATCGAGGCGGTCTGCGCCGACCTCAGCCCGCCGTCGCCCGCGTCGCTGGCCGTGCACTGCACGCCGAGCTTCGCGGCGAAGTGGCTCGGGCCGCGGCTCCCCGCCTTCGTGGAGGCGCATCCCGGCATCGCCATCCGCCTCTCCACCAGCGCCGACCCGGTGGATCTCGGGCGGCACGAGGAGATCGACATCCTGATTGCCTACGGCCGGCCGCCGCACGGGCCCGGCCTGACCGTCGAATCCCTCGGCCCGGAGGAGATCGCCGCCCTCTGCGCGCCGGAGGTCGCCCGGGCCGCGCAGCCGGACGCGGCCGGATCGATCGGGCCCTTCACCCGGCTCGACTCGTCCTTCAGCCCCGTCCGCTGGCCGGACTGGTTCGCCCATAACGGCCTGCCCTTGCCGACCGGGGCAGCCGGAGCGGCTTTCGACCGGGGCTCGCTGGTGATCTCGGCGGCCGTTCAGGGGCTCGGCGTGGCGCTGGAGACCCTGCGGTTCGCCCGGGACGAGCTCGCCGCCGGGCAGCTGGTGCGCCTCGGCGGCGATCGGGTCGCGAGCCTGACCCGCGACCTCCACTTCATCTGCTACCGCGAGCGCGACGGGGCCCTGGAGAAGATCCGGGCCTTCCGGCACTGGCTCCTCGACGTGGAGGCGCAGAGCCGGGCCGAGGCGGCCTGAGGCGGCCCGAGGCGGCCCGAGGCGGAGAGACCCGATCCCTCACCCCGCCCCGCTCCCGCACGGGAGAAGGGGGCGGCGCGTCGCCCGAACAGACCCCCCGTCTTTTTATTCGGTGGGCCTCAACGGCATCGGGAACCGCGCTAGGTCCCCGTCCAACGACGCGGCGAGCGCGGCGGGGTCCGGTCCCGACCGCGCGCCACCCAGGGAGAGAACGCCCCATGTCCCTTTCCGCCAAGCTGCAGCGGCGCGCCGACGAGGGCCGGCCCGTCCGGGTCGGGCTGATCGGGGCCGGCAAGTTCGGATCGATGTACCTGTCGCAGGCGCCGCGCACGCCCGGCATCCACCTCGTCGCGGTGGCCGACCTGTCGCCCGACCGGGCGCGCGAATCGCTGCGCCGGGTCGGCTGGGACGATTCGCGGTTCGCCGCGCGGGGGCTGGAGGAGGCCGCGCGCGGCGGCACGACCCTCGTGACCGAGGATGCCGACGCGATGATCGCGAGCCCGTTCGTGGACATCGTCATCGACGCCACCGGCAGCCCGGCCGCCGGCATCCGCCACGCGCTGAAGGCCTTCGCGCACGGCAAGCACATCGTCATGGTCAACGTCGAGGCCGACGTGCTGGCCGGGCCGCTGCTGGCGCGCCGGGCGGCCGAGGCCGGGGTGATCTACTCCATGGCCTCGGGCGACCAGCCGGCGCTCATCGCGGAGCTGGTCGACTGGGCCCGCACCATCGGGCTGGAGGTGATCTGCGCCGGCAAGGGCACCAAGTACCTCCCGGCCTACCACGCCTCCACGCCCGACACGGTCTGGGGCCATTACGGCTTCAGCGAGAGCCAGGTCGCGGGCGGCGACTTCAACCCGCAGATGTTCAACTCCTTCCTCGACGGCACCAAGTCGGCGCTGGAGATGGCCGCGGTGGCCAATGCCTGCGGGCTCACCCCGCCGCGCGACGGCCTCGCCTTCCCGCCCTGCGGCGTCGACGACCTGCCGGGCATCCTGAAGCCCGCGGCGGATGGCGGCCTCCTCACCGAGCGCGGCACCGTCGAGGTGGTCTCGTCGGTGGAGCGGGACGGGCGGCCGGTCTTCCGGGACCTGCGCTGGGGCGTCTACGCGGTGTTCGAGGCGCCGAGCGCCTACGTGCGCGACTGCTTCGCGCAATATGGCCTCAAGACCGATTCGAGCGGCCGGTTCGCCGCGACCTACAAGCCCTATCACCTGATCGGGCTCGAGCTCGGCATCTCGGTCGCCTCCATCGCGGTCCGCGGCGAGGCCACGGGGGCGACGGGCGACTGGCGCGGCGACGTCGCCGCGACGGCCAAGCGCGTGCTGCGGGCCGGGGAGCGGCTCGACGGCGAGGGCGGGTTCACCGTCTACGGCAAGCTGATGCCGGCGGCGGATTCCCTGGCGCAGGACGCCCTGCCGATCGGCCTCGCCCACAACATGGTCCTGAAGAACGACGTGCCCGCGGGCCGGGCCGTGCGCTGGAGCGACGTCGCCTTCGACGCAGATCAGGAGGCGATCCGCGTCCGGCGCGAGATGGAGGACCTGTTCCGCGGGGGAGCGGGGCGGGCCGCCGGGTAGCGCCTCAGGCGCGCCGGCCGGCCGTGCGCCCGGTCGGCGAGCGCCCGACGAGCTTCCGGAACGTGCGGCTCATGGCGCTCGCGCTCGTGAAGCCCGATCGCGCGGCGACCTCCGCCATCGATCCCGCGCCGGAGCGGATCAGGGCCTCGGCCCGGCCGACGCGCTCGCGCATGATGTACTGGTAGGGCGTGACCCCGGTGGTCCGGCGGAAGGCCCGGATGAAGTAGCCCTCGCTGAGTCCGACGACGCCGGCCAGGGCGGAGACGGTGATCTCCCGGTCCAGGTGCTCCCGGATATACGCGCAGGCCCGCCCGGCCTGCGACGCCGAGAGGTCGGGCGCCGCCGACCGGCCCGGAGCGCGCGCGGCGACGACCGAGCGCAGGATCGCCAGGTGGAGGCTCTCGATCAGCAGCGCGTCGGGCGACGGGTCGTCCCGGTGCGCGCAAGCCAGCGCGTCGAGGATGTGCCAGGTGCTGCGGCAGGCGCGGAGATCGCGCCCGTCCGCCGCGAAGGCGATCTTGCCGATCGGCGCCTCGGCCAGCCGCTCGACGGCGGCTGCCGAGAAGGAGAGGACACGGCCGGCATACGGGCCCGCCCAACGGGTCGTGCCGTTCAGGCCGGGACGCCGGACCAGCAGGCCTTCGCGCTCGGTCAGCCGGGCCGCGATCTCGTAATCGACCGCGTGGTGCGCCCCCGCGGGCTGCGTGCTGGCGGCGACCTCGAGGCCCGTGACCGCGTGCGTGCTCCACCCGCCGGTGGGGAAGCGGAAATCGATGAAGGTGACCTCCGGGAGGCCGCGGTCGCTCGGCGCGTAGCAGGTCAGCTCGGGGCGGCCGGAGAGATGCCCGGCGCTGCCGCTGGTGGCGTAGGCGAACGTCTCGGCCGAACTCTCGCCTGAACTCTCGGCTGTTCTGTCCATGCGGGCCCGTGATTCTGGTGTCGTCGCGGTCACGCCCCGCGACGGAGGAGGGCGGCCCCGCGGCCGCCCTCCCGGTGTCAGACCGTCAGCGCAGGGAGCCGGTCACGCCGCCGACGACACCGCCGACCGCGCCGAGCACGCTGCCCACCAGGCCGCTCACCAGACCGCCGACCTGGCCCACGACCCCCGAGACCGCACCGAGCTCCTGGCTCGCGTCGACCCCAAGGCCGACAGTGAGGCCGACCCCGAGGCCACCGCCGACCTGGTCCAGCTCGGCGGCGCTCAGCTCGCGGACGGTATCGATGCTGTCCTGCATGATCGTTCTCCAGATTGAGATTCAGGTAGAAGGTTATTTGCTTCGATCTATTGCCTGATCGTAGCGTCTAGGCGCCTTGGACGTCGGCGCCTGCCTTTAGGATTACAGAGATGTGCTTCGTGTCAATCGGTCATGGCCAGCCGATAATGCTCGCGGACGATCGAGCCCGGCCAATGCGCAAAAACTGACAGGCCTTGTCTTTCCCGGGCCGTGCTCCAGACGCTGTCGGCACTGCGGCCGCCTGCGCTGCGAAGCGGCGCGTCTCACCGCGTCTCACGCCGTCGAGTTTTCGCAACGCAGCACGCGATGATGCAAAAACTGACGTCCTGTTGCGCTGCAAAGTAAGCTCGACGGCGAATTGGAATAAACCATTGAAAAACAGGCGCTTTTAAACGCAGGCGCGACGTTCTGACGCGGGCAGGATTATTCAAAATTCGCCGTGTCGGCAAGTGTTGACATGAAACTCCCGTGATGCGACCGAGTAAGGTGGCAGATGCGCTGAGCATTGCCCTCGAATACGGCTGTCTCCTTCAGGAAGGTTGCTTTCTCCGGGTGCCAAGTCCGCTCTTTCGACTTGAGGTTATCGAGGCGCGACGCAACGCGTGGCTGGGCGAGGCGCAGATCATCCAGCCTCTGCCAGTCCGCATCGTGGCCGTGGCCTGCGTGATCATGGTGGCGGCGGTCGGCCTGTATGCCTGGCAGGGCACCTACACGCGCCGCATCCACGCCGTCGGCCTGCTCGCGCCCGATATCGGGCTGATCAGCCTCGCCAGCCCGGTGGCGGGGCGCGTCGGCTCGACCGGCGTCCGTGAGGGCGACAAGGTCGCGCGCGGGCAACTCCTGTACACGATCGACCTCGACGCCGTGTCGGCGAGCGGCCCGACGCAGGAGCGCGTGATCGCCGAGCTGGAACGGCAGCGCCAGAGCGTGGAGCGGCAGCGGACCGCCCGGGCCGATCTGGCCGGCACGGAGCGGCAGGCGCTGCGCGAGCAGGTGGCGAATCTGAGCGAGCAGTCGGCCCAGCTCGCCAAGCAGATCGACCTGCAGGACAAGCTGGTTCCGCCGCTCCGGGCGCGGGTCGAGGAACTCGCGGACGCCGTGGCGCGCGGCTACGCCCGCGCCGCCGACTTCCAGAGCCAGAACTACCTCTACATGCAGGCGAGCGCGCAGCTCGCCCAGTTCCAGCAGAGCCGCCTCCAGATCGACGGCAAGCTCGCCGACACGAAGTCCCAGCTCGCCGCCTACGACGACCGGTTGGCCCGCGACCTCGCCGACCTCGACCGGACCGCCGCCCAGCTGGCGCAGCAGAAGGCCGAGAGCGAGGCGCGCCGCGCCATCGAGGTCCGGGCGCCGGAGGCCGGGACCCTGACGTCGATCCGCGCGCAGGTCGGCCAGACCGTGGCGGCCGGGGCGACGCTCCTGACCCTGCTGCCGAGCGCCGGGCGCCTCCAGGCCAACCTGTTCGTCGATTCGTCGGCCATCGGCTTCGCCGAGGCCGGCGCGCCCGTGATGCTGCGCTACGCCGCCTTCCCGTTCCAGCGCTTCGGCCTGCACCGCGGCGTCGTCACCGAGGTCACGCGGGCGCCGCTGGGCAGCGACGACGCGCCCGACTTCGCGCGGCGCGCCGCCGCCCGGGGGGAGGGGACCGACCTCTACCGCATCGTGGTCCGGCCCGATTCCGACACCGTGCTGGCCTACGGCGAGCGGCGCAGCCTCGAGGCGGGCATGCGCGTCGAGGCCGACATCGCCCTGGAGAAGCGGTCGCTCTACCGCTGGCTGCTCGATCCCGTGACGCATGTCCGGGAGAGCCTCGCCCTCGTCACGCGCGGCGGCCTCGACGCCCTGCCGGTCCGGAAGGCCGCCCCGTGACGGCGCCGTCCCTCGCCGCCCGGCTGGATTTCGGGCTCCGCCGCCGGGTGCCGGTCGTCCTTCAGGCCGAGGCCGCGGAGTGCGGCATGGCCTGCCTCGCCATGGTCCTGGCCTATCACGGGCGCCAGATCGACCTCGCGACGCTGCGGCGGCGCCATCCCCTGTCCCTCAAGGGCATGACCCTGCGCAACCTGATCGACCTCTGCGGCGCGCAGGGCCTGACCGCCCGCGCCCTGCGGGTCGAGCTGACGGATCTGCCCCGGCTCCGGCTGCCCTGCATCCTGCACTGGGGCCTCAACCACTTCGTGGTGCTGACCCGGGTCGAGCGCGGCGGCCTCGTCATCAACGATCCGGGCCGCGGCCGGCGGCGGATCAGCCTCGCGGAGGCCTCGCGGGAATTCACCGGCGTCGCCCTGGAGGCGGTGCCCAATCCGGGCTTCCGGCGGGAGCGGGCCGCCCCGGGCCTGCGGCTGCGCGACCTGTTCCGCAACATGGCCGGCATCCGCGCCGCCCTGGCCCAGGTCCTGGCCCTCTCCCTCGGGATCGAGCTCGTCGCCCTCCTGATGCCCATCGCCTCGCAGGTCGTCATCGACGAGGTGATCGTGAACGCCGACCACGACCTGCTCCTCGTGGTGGCGATCGGCCTCGCGCTGCTGCTGCTGCTCCAGCTCGGCCTCAGCATCGCCCGCACCTGGGCGATCATGCTGGCCGGAACCCGGCTGAACTACCAGTGGTCGGCCGGCCTGTTCGACCACCTGTCGCGGCTGCCCCTCGACTACTTCGAGAAGCGCCATGTCGGCGACGTGATCTCGCGGTTCGGCTCCCTCGCCACCATCCAGAAGGGCCTGACGACCGATCTCGTCCAGGCCATGCTCGACGGGCTCATGGCGGTCGGCATGCTGGTGATGCTGACGGTCTACGGCGGCTGGCTGGTCGCCGTGGTGCTGGCCTCGACGGCGCTCAACGCGGTCCTGCGGGTCTTCGCCTACGGCGCGTACCGGGAGGGGAGCGAGGAGGCCCTCGTGGCCGAGGCCCGCCAGCAGACGCACTTCATCGAGACGGTCCGCGGCATGGCGAGCGTCAAGCTCCTCGACCTGCGCGAGCGGCGCGGCGGCGCCTGGATGAACCACTTCGTCACGGCCCTGAACGCCCGGCTGCGGCTGCAGCGCCTCGACCTCGTGTTCGGCCGCGCGAACGAGTTCCTGTTCGGCCTCGACCGGCTGATCCTGCTGGTGCTCGGCGCCCGCGCGGTCATCGGCGGGTCCCTGTCGCTCGGCATGCTGGTGGCGTTCCTGGCCTATCGCGACCAGTTCGCCACCCGGATCGGCAGCCTGATCGACGCGTGGTTCAAGCTGCGCATGCTCGACGTGCAGACCGACCGGCTCGCCGACATCGTGCTGTGCGAGCCGGAGGAGCAGGATCTCGCCGCCGGGGCGCAGCCGGGGGCGCCCCCGGTCGTCGCCCTGAAGGCCGGAACGCTCGCCGGCGCGGGCCTGGCGCTGCGCTACGGGGCCGACGAGCCCTGGATCTTCCGCGGCGTCTCGCTGTCCGTCCGGGCCGGCGCGTGCTTCGCGATCACCGGTCCCTCGGGATGCGGCAAGACCTCGCTCATGAAGGTGATGATGGGGCTGACGCCGCCCAGCGAGGGGATCGTCACCGCCGACGGCCAGGACATCCGCACCGCCGCCGGGTCCTACCGGCGCCGGATCGCCGGCGTGATGCAGAGCGACGGCCTGTTCGCCGGCTCGATCGCCGAGAACATCGCGGCCTTCGACGAGCATCCGGACGCGGGCTGGATCGCCGAGTGCGCCGCCCGGGCGGCGATCCTGGACGACATCCGCCGCATGCCCATGGGCTTCGAGAGCCTCGTCGGCGACATGGGCTCGACCCTGTCGGGCGGCCAGAAGCAGCGCATCGTGCTGGCGCGCGCCCTCTACCGGCGGCCCGAGATCCTGTTCCTCGACGAGGCCACGAGCCACCTCGACGAGGCCACCGAGGCGGTGATCGCCCAGGCCCTGCGCGACCTGCGGATGACGCGGGTCATCGTCGCCCATCGCCCGGCGACGATCGCCCACGCGGACGCGGTGTTCGATTTCCCCGCCCAGGTCCGCGACCGGGCGGATCTCGCCGCCGCGGGCTGACGCGCCCGACGCGCTTCGCCTAGGGGAGCGCGGGCCGGAGGTCGCCCGGGGCCAGGCCGAAGCGCTTGCGGAAGCCGCGGTTGAAGGTCGGCACGTCGGTGAAGCCGCACGCGTAGGCGATCGAGGCGATCCGCATCTTGTCGTCGCGGCGGGCCTCGAGGCGCCGGCGCGCGAGGTCGAGGCGCGCGTCGCGGATCGCCGCCGCGATGCCGCCGGTCTCCGCGAAGGCGCGGTACAGACTGGTCCGGGAGAGACCGAGCGCGCGCTGGATGTCCTGCGGGTTCAGGTCGGGATCGTGCATCCGCCGCGCGATGTGGGCGCGGGCGAGCGAGACGACGGCCGCCTGCGAGACCGCCTCCGGATCGCCGCGCCGGGCCGCGCCGTCGACGAGGTGGCCGAGGAGGTGGAGCACGCCCTCGACGGCCGCCTGCGCCTCGTCGGCGGACATCCAGGCGACCGAGCCGGCCACCCCGCGCAGCCGCGCCCGGACCTCCGCCCCGGCCGGGAGCGGGCCGAGGCTGCGGCCCGCGAAGGCGTCGGCGTCGCCGACGAAAGCCTCGAACATCTTGCGCGGGACGGCGAGGCGGATCTCGCCGTAGGCGCTCTGAGTGCCGGCCACGAAGGGCCGGTTCCGCGTCAGGAAGCTGATGTCGCCGGGGGTCAGCTGGGCCCCGCGGCCGTTCTGCTCCTGGTAGCCGACGCCGTCGAGCGCGAGGCCGATCACCACCATCCTGCGGGCGTTCCGGTCGACGTGGCGGGAGCGGAACTCCACCGCGACCGGGCTGCTCACCGTGTGGGTCAGCGCCCAGCCGGCCGAGGCCACGCTCAGGCGCTTGGCCGCGAACCGCTCCCGGGGGTGCCGCCGGCCGATGTCGCCGAATCCGGCCAGGGCCGTGCAGCGCCAGAACTCGAAGGCCTGCTTGGGGTCGACGTGGCTGGTCGTCTCGACGAGGCTCGGGACGAGCACCGGGCTAGACACGTGTGACACCCCCGGCGTGCCCGGCGGTTCCGTCCGGCTGCCTGCGCAACTTTATCGTGTGAATCTTGCCGGATTGGCAACCGACGCCATCCGGCGCGGCGCCGCGGGTCGGAGACCCGCGTCTCCGGGTTTCCCTAAGCAAGGGCCTGCCCGGACAGGCCGCGCGGTCCGGCGAGGAGCAGGGCCGCGCTCGCCGCGAGGACGAGCGTGATCACCGCGAACATCGCGTGCGGCCCGTAGGCCGAGAGGATCGGCAGGAGGATGATCGGCGCCAGCGCGGCCGCGACCCGGCCGCCGGCCCAGGCGCAGGTCATGGCCGAGGCCCGCAGCGGCGTCGGGAGCAGCTCCGTCGCGTAGACGGCGAGGATGCTGCCGTAGGTCGCCGCCGCGGTGTTGAAGGCGATGCCGACCAAGACCAGGGTCAGGAACGTGCCGCTCGCGGCGAAGGCCGTGCCGAGGGCCGCCATCGCCGCCGCCAGGGCCGTCAGGACGGCGCGCCGCTCGAGCCGGTCGATCGCCAGCGCGGTCAGCAGGGTACCCAGGGGCGGGCCGAGCATCGACAGTGCGGCGAAGACGAGGGATTGATCGACCTTGAAGCCCTTCTCCACCATCACGACGGCGCTGAGCAGCGGGAAGGCGATCGTCGCCAGGGGGGCGAGGGTGTAGAGGCCGACGAACAGGGCCGTCCGGCGCAGCTGGCGCGTCTCGGCGAACAGGCCCCGGAACCCCGCGGGCCCGGTCGCGGGCGGGTCCGTGTCCGGGTCGGCGGGGGCGGCGACCCGGCTCCGGCCGGCCGCGCGCTCGAACCGGCGGCAGGCGGCGTCGGCCTCGGCGGAGCGCCCGACCGAGGCGAGCCACCGCGGTGATTCCGGCAGCCGCGCGAACAGGACGCCGCCGAGCGCCGCCAGGGCGCCCCCGAGGATCAGCGCCCAGCGCCACGGCTCGATCCCGAGCGGCGCGGCCGGTGCCATCATCTGGACCAGGCCGATCGCGGCCAGGCCTCCGAGGAGCCCGAGTCCGGCGCAGACCAGCAGCGTCGCGCCGCGTCGGCGCGCGGGCGTCACCTCGGCGAGGTAGGTGGCGACCAGGGGCGGGAACCCGCCGATCGCGAACCCCGAGGCCGTCCGGGCGATCGTCAGCGCCGTGAGCCCCTGGCTCGCGGCGGCCGCCAGCGATCCGGCGGCCATCAGCGCGAGGGAGGCCTGGAGCGCGCGCCTGCGGCCGAGGCGATCCCCCAGCATCCCGAAGACGGGTGCGCCCACCGCCCCGCCGGCGAACACGGAGGCGAGGAGCAGCGAGAGGCTGCCCCGCGGCATGTTGTGGGGCGGCGCGAGGAAGATGGCCGCCAGGGCGTTGCTCAGGGCGACCTCGGCGATGTCGGTGAACAGGCCCAGCGTGCAGACGGCGAGCGCCGCCGCGTGAAGCCGCGTCATCGGAAGGGAATCGAGCCGCCGCGTGACGGCCGCGATCGACCCGGCGACCGATGCGGCGGCATCGGAGGCACTCGCGGTCTGGCTTCCGGCGTCGATCAAGCGTGTGAGTCCTCTCCGGCCGGAGCGTGCCCGCAACCGGTGACGCACCGCCACGGCAGCGTGTTCCCCACCGGGGAACGTGACGGCGTTCACAAATGCACCATGCGCGCCATGGTTGCGGGTCGCAGGGAGGTCGGCGGTCCGCGGGTCTTGCGGAGCTGTCGATCCGCCCTCCGCCGGGAGCCTCGGCGCGGGGGCCGCACCGCCGTTCCGCGCCTTGCTGATCGTCGATCGGGAGGACATCCTGCGCGGGGGATGTCGGGGCGGATGGCCGGGGCACGATGTTCGAGATCGCGCGAGACGACCTGTCCGATACGCAGACACGGGCGCTGCTGGCGCTCCATCTTGCCGGCATGCACGCATCCTCGCCGCCGGGCAGCGTGTTCGCTCTCGACCTGTCAGGCCTGCAAGCACCGGACGTGACCGTCTGGACGGCGCGCCGCGGCGGGCGGGTGGCGAGCGTCGGGGCGCTCAGGATGGCGACGGACGGCACCGCGGAGGTGAAGTCCATGCGGACGCACCCCGACTTCCTCCGCCTGGGAGCCGGCGCGGCGATCCTCGACACCATCATCGCGGCCGCCGCCGCCCGCGGCGCGCGACGCCTCAGCCTCGAGACCGGATGCGGACCCGCATTCGCGCCCGCGCTCGAACTCTATCGGCGTCGGGGCTTCGTGAACGGCCCCGCGTTCGGGACCTACGTGCCGAGCGACTTCAACCAGTTCCTCCATCTCGCGATCGCCTGACGGGTCGGGTCGGCGTCCTCGTCGCGCCGCCGTTCCCGAAGCGGCCCGCGCCGCGCGTCCGCGATCCGTACGTCCAGGCGCAGAGGCCGACTGGGTTAGGGTCAGCAAGGCTGGCTGTCGGCCCGGTGAGTCGCGCGCGTCAGGGGGCCGCCCAGGACCCTCAAGGCCCGTCCAGGAAGCCGAGGAGCGCCGCGTTGAAGAGCGCCGGATCCTGGAGGAACGCGAAGTGGCTGGCATTGGGCAGGATCAGCAGCCCAGCCCCGGGAATCGTGGCAGCGAGGTACTCGGTGTGCGCGCGCTTGATACCCTCGTCGTGGTCGCCGTCCGCGATGAGGACCGGCGCGCGGATCCGCTTCAGATCGGCTTCGGTCCAGCGCGGCTGCCCGCCCCACATCCGGCCGACCGCGTCGACGAAGGCGGCGTAGTCCTTCGGGGTCGGCGAGAGGGCCTCGTACTCCTTGCCGGCCCGGTCGATGAAGGCGGCGAAGGTCGGGTTCGTCTCCACACCCTCGATCAGGCCCGACGGGTCGGCGTTGGCGCCGAACGCGAACACCTTGCCGACGCGGTCGGGATGGCGCATCGCCATGTCGAGACCGAGGATCGCGCCGTCGCTCCACCCGACGATGTCGGCGCGCGGGATCTTCAGCACGTCGAGCAGCCCGACCACGTCGTCGGTCATCAGGTCGTAGCCGAATGGCCGATCGTCCCGGGTGCTGCGGCCGTGCCCGCGGCTGTCCACGAGGATGACCGTGCGGCGGGCGGCGAGCGCCGCGACCTGGTGGCCCCAGTAATCGGAGTTCGACAGGCCGCCGTGCAGCAGGACGACCGGCGGACCGTTGCCGATCGTGGCGTAATACAGCCGAATGCCGTTGACAGCGGCGCGACCGGAGACCGTGCCGGCGACCGGCGCGGGGGTCGGCGGCAGGTCCTGCCAGCGCGGTCCGGCCCAGGCCGGGGCTCCGGCCAGCAGAAGCGTCAAGGCGATCGCAGTCCGAAGCATCGAGCACCTGTCGTCGTTGCCGGGGCCGGGCCGCCGGGGCGATCCGGTCCAGCGCGACCCGCCGCGACCGCGATCTGCGGTCGACCTGCGCGCGGACCGTGACCGGCTCGGATTACAGAACGATTTCAGGCCGTGGCCCGCGGGCGGCGAGCGCCGTCTCCGCCGGCGCCCGGGCGCCGAAGGCCGGCGCGCAGCACGGCGCTCGCGCGAGGAGCGGGGTCTCTAGAAGCGCGGGCTCGTGCGGCGGGGCCGGTCCGGCCGGGGCGCGGGGGCGGCTGGCGCATGTCGATGGCCGACCACGTCGCCGTTGCGGTAGGCCTCCTGGATGTTGCGTCGCGCGGCCCGCCCCGCCGTCCCACCGGGCTGCGTCACGGCCGAGTCTCCGGACGGGGCCAGGACGGTCTGCGCCGAGGCCGGTCCGATGCCGAGGAGAAGGAGGGCGACGCAGCCAGACAGACCCTTCATGGCCAGATCCCTCTCACCCGATCGCGTTGCCGGACGGGCCAACCCGCAGTGCCGGCACGCGCGCGCCGCCCCGCCCCGCGCATCTACGTCCGTGCGGGCCATCGGTTCACGGGGGCTCGGCGGACGGGCTGCGTCGATCAGGCGGCCTTGCTGCCGAGCCGGATCGCCTTGGCGATCTCTGACCGGCGCTCGGCGTAGCCCGGCGCGGTCATCGGGTAATCGTCCGGCAGCCCGTAGCGCGCGCGGTAGAGTTCCGGCGTCAGCCCGTGCGCCGTGAGATGCCGCTTCATGGTCTTGTACGACCGGCCGTCGATGAAGCTGACGATGCCGTCCTGGCGGACCGAGCCGCGGATCTGAGCGGCGTCGGGCTGCTCGGGCGGCGCCTCGACGACCGCGGGCCGGTCGGTGAGCGCGGAGAGCGCGCCGTGCACGGTGAGCAGGAGCGGCGGTATGCTGGTGTGCGGCAGCGCGTTGTTCGACAGATAGGCGGTCACGACGCGCAGGGCCACGTCGCTGATGGTCGGCTCGAGCTGGTCCTGGTTCTTGCGCAAAGCGATCGACCCCTTCTTCGACCCTGCCGACACCTATTATAGACCAGGAATACTCGGACATTATCGTCTGTCAATGCAGAATGACATGCTTGGCAAGTAACGAATTTTGAATGCAGAATTTCGATGCGACGCGCGCCGTCCGGTTGGTCACTGATATGGCCATGGTCCTGTCCGAGATTGGGAGAGCGCCGTCGGATTTTTCGGGTCGCGCCTGCCGGACAATTCGCCGGCGCGGTTCCGACGCTTCCACTTCGCAGATCTTCGTGATCCAATACGCTTCGAGCGCATCGCGAAGTCCCTTCATGGCCGCCACACGCCGCCCGTCCGTTCCGAGGTCGAGGGTCCGGAAGTCCCGCACCGTGCCTGGGACGGGATGGGGACGCGCGATGCTGGCGGCGCTCCTCGGAGGCCTGCTCGCGGCGCCGTTCGCCCACGGGCAGGGCGCCGACGATCTGGAGGCCGAGATGCGGGCGCGGGTCGCCGCGGCCTTCCCGGATGCGGGCCTCGTGAGATTCCGCAAGATCCGACCGATCCCCGCCGAGGCGGAGTCCGCCGTGGCGTTCTGCGGCCAGGTCAGCAGCGGCCCCGTCGGGCAGGGACGGTCGGATTTCCAGGTGTTCCTGTACGATCGCACCGCGTCGGCCGAGACCGTCCGCATCCTCGGATCGGAATCCCTCAACGGCTACCGCGTCGGCCGGAAGCTGATCGGCGCCCTGCGGCGGGTCGGCTGCCTGTGAGGCGTGCGGCCGGGGCGGTCTGTCCCACACGTGACGAAAATGTGGCAGAAGCTTGACTATTCTTCCAGGGGCGGTTTATAGCTTGACCGTGGCGTTGCGGTTACACCCCCGAGTCCCATGGAGGTTCGGATGTGCGCGCGGAAGACCTTCTACATTTTCGTCTCGGCCTCGGACGGGGAGCAGTTCTGCGCCGTCCGACAGGACCAGCCCATCCCGTCGCTCATCGACGGCGTCCGATGGATGTATGTCGGCTGCATCGATACGACCCGGGACAGGCCGTACGGATTCGACGTGGACGCGGCGCACGCGGCGATGCGGCACCGCGGCGTCTACTTCTACCGGCGCGAATTGATGTTCCGCCGGGCCAACTTCCTCCTCGAAGCCGCCTGATGGTGGCTGCCCCCGGACCGATCCTGGCCGGCGCCCTCGTGGTCGCCGGTCTCGGGTTCGCGTCCGCCGCCGAGGCGCAGGTGCCGACGCGGGTCGGCACCTGCGCGGCGACCACCATCGCGCGAATCGGGACCCGGTTCAGCGACACGCTCGTGAAGCCGAAGGGCGACGGGATCGGCGACGGGACGAGCGTCGATCTCAAGAACGGCGTCTACGGCGTCTCCTACGCGTATGTCGAAGCGGTCGCGCGGTCGCGGGTCGGCGACCGGGTCATGACCTGCCTCGTACTCCTGCCGACGGGCTGCCCCAAGGGCGACGATCGCGGCAAGATGTACACGACGACCAACCTGCGCACGCTGGATTCCTGGACTTTGCCCGACTCTCAGCACATGTGCGGCGGGGCCTGATCGGGCGTCCGTGAACCCGCCCCCCGGAGGGGCGTGCTGCCTCAGGGGGTGGGATCCGGGCCTCGGTGAAGAGGAGAGGGATCCGTGTCGCTCAGGAACGCTCTTGCCGCCCTCGCACTGGCGGTGGCGGGCTCCGCGCCGGTCCCCGCCTGGGCGTGGGGCGTCCCCGGATGCATCAACCTTCCCGAGTACAACCGCGCCCTGGGCGCCCTGCAGGGCATGACGAGCGCCTGCGACATGAGCGTCGAGGAAGCCCGCCGGATCGTCGCCGCCCGTGACGGCGTCGCGCCCGGGCCCCCGGTCGCCGCCGCGGAGCCGCCGGCGGCGCCGCGGGTCGCGCCGCGGCACCGCAGGGCGCGGGCGCACCGGAGCGCGCGGCCGCGGCATCAGCGCTGAGCCGGCCGACCGGCGCTCAGGTCCCGTCCTCCGGCGCCCCCGGGGGATCCGCGCGAGTGCGCGCCCAGTCCCGGTCGCGCTCCGCCTGCCGGGCGCGCTGCTCCGCCACGTAGGCCTCCTGGTCGGCGCGCTCCCGCTTCCGGCGGCGGTCGGCGGCGGCCGCGCTGCGCTTGCGCCACGCCTCCGTCTCGGCCTTCTGGCGCAGCAATTCCTCGACCGTGACGGGTGTCACCGGTTCCTTGGGTTGCGCCCAGGGATAGGACCGCCGGGGCGGGGGCGGGCGGGCCGCCCGATCGGCGGAGGCCTGCCCGCTCCGCCGGAGCGCCTCGGCCGCCGCCGCGAGGGTCAGCCCGGCACCCCGGGCGATGCGCTCGGCGGCCGCCCGGGCGGCCGCGCGCTCGCCCGCCGTGGCCCCCTGATCGGCGAGCGCGAGGCACTTCTCGAACCGGTCCCGGTCGGCGGGCGTCATGGGCGACGTCATGGGCAGCGTCTTATCGCCGGTCGACCCGCCTGTCCCGTCGCACCGGATCCGTCGATCCGGTTTCGCGCCAGCCTCCGTGCCGGTCAGGCCGCCGCGGCCGCGCGTCTCGCCGGCCGTCCGGCGCCGCGACCCGCGCGGCTACGTCTGGGCGCGTCCGTTCCCGCCCGGACCGATCGCCGGCAGTCCGGCCCCGTCCGGCAGGCCGCCGAGCACCACGAGGATCCGTCCCAGGAGCACCCGCGAGTGCCGCGCACCGCTGCCGATGGCCGTGAGGTCCGGCCGGCCCGCGCGGGCCTCGTAGGCCGCGCGCAGCCGGTCGAGCTGCCGCCTGCGCGTCTCGGGATCGCTGGAACCCATGGCCCATCCTCCCGGCGGGCCCTGGCTCGCGGTGCGCCCCCGCGAGCGAGCCTTCGACCATCCCGAGTCGGGGAGTTGGAAAACCGTGTCTGAACGGTCCCTACGACCTTTAGCGCCGGAACGCCTGGACATACGCCGCAGGCTCCCCGACCGTGTGGCCAAGGATACGGGTGCCGTTGTGGTCGGCACCGACCATCAGACAGGGGGTTCCACGCCCCAGGGCCGCGCGTACGGCCCCGCTGGCCTTCTAGTCGCCTCTAGGAAGGAAATCCAGCCCGGCGTGCCGCGCCGCGCTCGAGTCGGCGGAAACCGCCGTCGATCAGGAGCGCCAGCGCGGACACGACGAGGCCGCCCTGCAGGACGTAGGCGGTGTTGCCGGTCAGCAGGCCTGAGATGATCACCTCGCCGAGGGTGCTGGCGGCGACCGTGGAGCCGATGGTCGCCGTCGCCAGCCCGATGATCGCGGCGAGGCGGATCCCCGACAGGATCATGGGCAGCGCCAGGGGCAGCTCGACGCGGACGAGTCGCTGCCGGTCGGTCAGGCCCATGCCGCGGGCGGCCTCCATCAGCGCCGGGTCGAGATCCTCGAGCCCGGTGAGCGCGGTCTCGAAGATCGGCAGGAGCCCGTAGAGGACGAGGGCGATCAGGGTCGGGACCGCGCCGAACCCGAGGATCGGCACGGCAAGGGCCAGGACCGCGACGGGCGGGAAGGTCTGCCCGATTCGGGCCACCGACCGGGCGAAGGGCAGCACGTCGCGGCCGGCCGGCCGCGTGGCCGCGACCGCGAGGCCGAGGGCGATCGCGGCCGCGGTCACGGTCGCGGTGGCGACGAGCAGGAGGTGGTTGACGGCGAGCGTCAGCAGCGGCGTCTGGGCGTAGATCGGCGGCGTGTCGCCGGGGGCGAAGGGCCGGAACAGGGGCGCGAACCACCCCGGAGCGACCAGGAACGCCCCGAGCAGGGCGAGGAGCCCGGCCCGGGCGATCTGCCGGGCGCGGATCACGGCCGGGCGCCCTGCGCCTCGAGGGCCTCCCGCGTCACCCGGCCCAGGACGACGCCGTCGCGGCTGACCGGCAGCGCCGGGCGCCGGGACCACAGGCTCTCGGCGAGGGCGGCCCGCACCGTGGTCCCGGCCGGGATGGGCGCGCCCGGCGCCGGGCCGGGCTCGATCAGATCGTCCACGGCGCGCAGGGCCATGAGCTGGAAGGCCCGGTCGCCGCTGCCGAGGAGGGCGCCGACGAAGGCGGTGGCGGGCGCGCCGACGAGGTCCGCCGGCGCGGCCTCCTGCACGAGGCGCCCGCCATCCATCACGGCGACCCGGTCGCCGAGATGCAGGGCCTCGGTCATGTCGTGGGTCACCAGCACGATCGTGGTGCCGTAGCGCGCCTGGATCGCCAGCAGATCCGCCTGCGCCCGCCCGCGGATGATCGGATCGAGGGCGCCGAAGGGCTCGTCCATGAGCAGGATCGGCGGCTCGGCCGCGAGCGCGCGGGCGACGCCGATCCGCTGCTGCTCGCCGCCGGAGAGCGCCGCCGGCAGGCGGTCCCGGTAGATCGCCGGATCGAGGTTGAACAGGCCGAGGAGCTCGTCGACCCGCGCGGCGATCCGCCGGCGGTCCCAGCCGACGAGCCTCGGCACCACCGCGATGTTCTCCGCGACCGTGCGGTGGGGGAACAGCCCGTGGCCCTGGATGGCGTAGCCGATCCCGCGCCGCAGCAGGTGCGGCGGCACCTCCCGGACGTCCCGGCCCGCGATCCGGATCGTCCCGGCGCTCGGCTCGATCAGGCGGTTGATCATCCGCAGCAGGGTGGTCTTGCCCGATCCCGAGGTGCCGACCACCGTCAGGATCGCCCCGGCCTCGACCCGCAGGGTGACGTCCGCCACCACCGTGCGCCCCTCGAAGACGCGGCTCACCCCGGCGAGGTCGATCATGGGATCCGCTCCGCCGCGCGGCCGCGGCTCAGGTCGATGACGGCGTCGAGCAGCACCGCGGCGCCGGTCGCCATGGCGACGGTCGGCAGCGCGCCGAGCAGGACGAGGTCGCCCGCGTTCTGGCTGATGCCCTGGAAGACGAACACGCCGAGGCCGCCGCCGCCCACGAGTCCCGCGATCACCGCGAGGCCGATATTCTGGACGAGGACGATCCGGATCCCGGTCAGGATCGCCGGCAGGGCGAGGGGCAGGTCGACCTGGACCAGCCGCTGGCGCGCGGTCATGCCGACGCCCCGGGCGGCGTCGCGCACCGGCCGGGGCACCGCGTCGAGGCCCGCGACGGTCGCGGCGGCCATGGGCAGGAGCGCGTAGGCGAACAGCGCCACGAAGGCCGGCGCGGCGCCGATCCCCGCGATGCCGAGGGCGGCCGCGCCCGGAACCTCCCGGCCGATCCAGGCCAGGGGCGCGATCAGCATGCCGAACAGCGCCATGGACGGGACGGTCTGCACGACGTTGAGGCCCGTGAGCAGGCCCGTCCGCGCGGGCGCGACCGGTCGGGCCAGCACGGCCGCCGGGATCCCGACCAGGGCGGCGGCCGCCACCGAGGCGAGGGCGAGGGCGGCGTGGGTCCGCAGCTCCCGGCCGAACGTGTCGGAGCGACTGGCATATTCCCGCAGGACCGAGAGGTTGTCCCAGAAGCCGGTGCGCAGGGCGAGCCCCGTCGCGGCGACCAGCAGGGCGAGCGCGGCGATCCGCAGGACCGGTCCCGGCCGCAGCCGCGCCAGCCCGTCGCCGGCCGCGAGGGCCGCCGTGACGAAGGCGAGCCACCAGCCCGCGTCTGGCGAGACCCGGCCGTACCGGTCGCCCGGCGCGGTCAGGTGATCGGCCGCCCAGCCGGCCGCGAGGCCGAGCAGCAGCAGGACCGCGGCGGCGGCGGCCAGCCGCAGGATCGGCGCCGACCGCAGGACCAGCGGCGGCAGCGCGAGGGCGACGACGCCCCCGAGGAGGAGCGCCGCGCCGGGGGGGAGCGCCGACCACGCCGTCAGCGCGGTGCCGGCCGCGATCCGGTTCGGCCGGGTCGTCATCAGCGGCAGGGCGAGCAGGCTCAGTGCCAGGACGGCCGCGAAGGCCGCGCCCAGCGGATCGACGCCCGGGCGAAACCGCCCGGTCGCGAGGGATTCCCCCATCCTCACGCTGCGGCGGCGCCCGGGGGCGCGACGCTGGACGGAAATGCGGCGGGTCTCATGAGGCGGGTCACCGGCGTCGCGACGCTCTCGGGCGCCCCGCCGCGCATCCTTGCCGGCGGAGCCCCGGCTTGTCGACGCGGGATCCCGCGGGCGGCGGACGGCTCCGCCGGTGAGGGCGCGTCGCGCCGCGCTGTCCGCGCGGCCGGCTCACCGCACGAACCCGTTCCGCCGGAGGAAGTCCGCCGCGACCGCGGAGGCCGGCTCGCCGCCGATCTGGACCCGGCCGTTGAGATCCCGGAGCGTGGCCAGATCGAGCTTGCGGAAGATCGGGTCCAGCACCGCGGCGATCTCCGGATGGGCCTTGAGGACCGCGCCGCGGACCACCGGCGCCGGCTGGTAGACCGGCTGGACGCCCTGGTCGTCGTCCAGCATGACGAGGCGCGCGACCGCCATGCTGCCGTCGGTGCCGAACACCATGGCGGCGTTCGTGCCGGAGGTGCCCCGCGCCGCCGCCGCGATCGTCGCGGCCGTGTCGCCGCCGGCCAGGATGACGAGCTGGTCCGGCCGGAGGCTGAAGCCGTAGGCCCGGCCGAAGGCCGGCAGCGCCCCCGGGCTGGTCACGAATTCCGACGAGGCGGCGAGCTTGATCGCGCCGCCGCCCGCCACGTAGCGGCCGAAGTCGCTCATGGTCCTCAGGCCCGCGGCCCGCGCGATCTCCTTGCGCACCGCGATCGCCCAGGTGTTGTTGGCCGAGGCGGGCGTCAGCCAGACGAGGTCGTTGGCCGCGCGATCCAGGTCCCGGGCCGTGCGGTAGGCCGCCTCCGGGTCCTTCCAGACCGGGAGATCGGCCTTCCCGAAGAAGAACGCCGCGTTGCCGGTGTATTCGGGATAGATGTCGATCTGCCCCTCGATCAGGGCCTGGCGGACGATCGCGGTGGCGCCGAGCTGGATCTTGTCGACGGTCGGCAGGCCCCGGGCCTGGAGCGCCTGCAGGATGATGTTCCCGAGCACCCCGCCCTCCGTGTCGAGCTTGGAGGCGACGACGATCCCGGCCGCCGGCGCGCCGGGCGTGGGCGCGCACTGGGCTGTCAGCAGCGCGAGCCCTGCCGCGACGAGCCCCGCCCGGATCCGCTTCACCATGGCCTCCGGCTCTGCCCTGCGCCCCGTCGGTCCGGTCGGGCGCCCGCCTTCCGACATCTAGGGCCGGTCCCGGTCAAGTTGAGGCGGAGGCGCGCCGAGCCTGTGCCGCACGGGAGAGGGGGCATGGCGCGACTGACTCCGCCGGAATCGTCGTCCGTCCAGACCGCTGCGACACGATCGGGAGCAGCTCTCGGGCCGGCGCCGCGGCGTGATTCGGTGCCCGAACCCGGTCGACAGCCGCGTCTCCCGCACCGGACCGCTTCGGCGTCGCGGGCCGCGCGACCCCCGCGAAGACCTGCGCGCCCGGCGAGTCCAACCGGGGCCGTATCAAATCAACACATTCCCGTTAACGTTGTTTAACCTTTACACGATCCTTCCGCGAACGATCCTGGCTTTGGCGATATAATCTTGAGTACATGCTTTGTGTCGAAAGGAGGGGGGATATGTCGTATTCGATTCTGGTTCGCGATCTCACCCGCGAGACCGACGGTACTCCCAAACTTCTGGCCTACGACATTCACGACCGCTCGGCGGCCGAGACTCTCGTGTCGGTGATCGCCACTTCGTACCAGGATCACGGTTTCAATCCAGCGACCCGCGTCCACTGGTTTCGCCACGCGGGCGGGCTGCGCGAGATCTTCACGTGGCCGCGGTCCTGACCGGCGGCGCGCGGGCTCAGGTGCCGCAGAAGGTCCGGTAGCCGACGCCGCCGCCCGCGGGCGCCTCCGCGAAGGCGGCGTGGTCCGGCTGGTCGTCGTAGGGGCGGGCCAGGACGGCGAGGAGCGTCGCGAACGGCGCGAAGTCGTCCCGCTCCACGGCGGCCTCGATCATCGCCTCGACCCGGTGGTTGCGCGGGATGAAGGCCGGGTTCTCCCGGCGCATCGCGGCGGCGGTCTCGACCGGGTCGCGCGCCTCCTGCGCCAGCCGCGCGCGCCACGCGGCCGCCCAGGCATCGTAGCGCGTCGGGTCGACGAACAGGTCGCGCACGGCCGCGTCGGCCTCAGGCCGCGCCGCCGCGTCGCAGAGCCGGCGGAACGTCAGGGTGAAGTCGGCCTGGTTCTCGGCCATGCCCTTGAGGAGGTCGCCCGCCAGCTCGGCGTCGCCGTCGCGGGTCTCGGCGAGGCCGAGCTTGCGGGCGAGGCCGCCGTGATAGGCCGCCTCGAAGCGCGGCGCGAAGGTGGCCAGCGCCGCCTCGGCCTCGGCGACGGCGGCGTCCTCGCCCTCGGCGAGGAGCGGCAGCAGGGTCTCGGCGAGGCGGGTCAGGTTCCAGAGCGCGATCCGCGGCTGCTGGCCGTAGGCGTAGCGGCCGTTGCGGTCGATGGAGCTGTAGACCGTCCGGGGATCGTAGGCGTCGAGGAACGCGCAGGGCCCGTAATCGATCGTCTCGCCCGCGACCGACATGTTGTCGGTGTTCATCACGCCGTGGACGAAGCCGACGTGCAACCAGCGGGCGACGAGGGCCGCCTGGGCCGCGACGACGCCCTCCAGCAGCGCCCGGTAGGGATTGCCGGCCCCGGCCGCGTCCGGATGGTGCCGGGCGACGACGTGGTCGGCGAGCGCCCGCAGCCCCTCGACGTCGCCCCGCGCCGCGAAGAACTGGAAGGTGCCGACCCGGATGTGGCTCGCCGCCACGCGCGTGAGGACCGCGCCCGGCAGGAGCGTCTCGCGCACCACCGGCTCGCCGGTCGTCACGGCGGCGAGGGCCCGGGTGGTCGGGATGCCGAGCGCCGCCATGGCCTCGCTGACGAGGTACTCGCGCAGGACCGGGCCGAGCGCCGCCCGCCCGTCGCCCCGCCGGGAGAACGGCGTCGGGCCTGCGCCCTTCAGCTGGATGTCGCGGCGGCGCCCGTTCCGGTCGACGACCTCGCCGAGCAGGACCGCGCGGCCGTCGCCGAGCTGGGGCACGAACTGGCCGAACTGGTGCCCGGCATAGGCCGCGGCGATCGGGTCGGCGCCGTCCGGGACGGCGTTCCCCGCGAGCGCCGCGACGCCGTCCGGGCCGGCGAGCCAGTCCGGATCGAGGCCGAGCTCCTCGGCGAGCGCGCGGTTCAGCCGGACGAGGCGCGGCGCCGCCACGGGCGTCGGCGGCCGGCGGGCGTAGAAGCGCTCCGGCAGGCGGGCGTAGCTGTTGTCGAAGGGGAGTGCCGTCATCGTCGGGATCTATGGAGCGCGGGGTCGGGGGGCAAGCGGGGCCGTCGGGGCCGCGGGATCCGGGCGGTGCCGTCGGCGCCCGTGGGCCTCTCGGACATCGACCGGAGCCGCGCGGCGGCGACGGAACCGCGGATCGTCCACCGGGTCCGGGTCATCGTCGCGCCTTCCCCGCTCCCTGGCCCATCCACCGGGCGGGGGGATGTTCGCGGCCCGACCCGTTCTCAGGCGTCGGCGGGCCGGATCGCTTCGAGCGCCTCGATCCTCCGGGTGGTGGGATCGCGCGCGGCGGGATCGGCCGCCGACCCGCGCCGCCGGGCGCGGCAGGCCAGGGCCGCGAGGGCCAGGAGACCGCCCGCCAGCACGTCCGGAAGGTAATGACCGCCCGACCCGACGGTCGCGACGATCACGGCGGCGTTCAGCAGGACGGCCAGGGGGCCGAGGAGCCGCATCGGCGCCAGCGCCCAGGCCGTGAGGATCGCGAGGCACACGTGGAAGGACGGGAAGGTCGCGAGGCCGCGCAGGTCACCGAGGGCCAGCGTGTGCAGGATGCCGGCCCGAAGCCGCGCCACCGGCTCCAGGTGCCAGAGCGCGCCGACCGTCTCCAGGGGCTCGGACGGGACGACCCGCGGGGCGTAGTGGGCGTAGGGGCCGAGGGCCGGCAGCAGGGCGGCGAGGACGATCACGCACAGCAGCGTCGCGGAAAACAGCCGGATGTAGGTCCAGAGCCGGCCGAGGCGGCGGGTCGCGCTCAGCGCGATCACCACGAGCCCGACCTGCGGGCCGCTCGAATGGTAGGCGAGCGCCAGCCACCACGACAGCGTCGGGTGCCGCGCCAGGAACGCCACGTGACCGGTCCAGTCGAAGCCGAGGGCGGCCTCGATGCGGGCCAGCGCGGGATCGACGAAGGGCAGCCCGATCCCGGCGGCGAGGAAGTGCAGGACCGCCACTGGCACCGTGAAGGCGATGAGGAACGCGCTCGCCAGGGCCATGCCGCGCAGGGGCGGGTCGGACTTCACCGTGCTCAGGCAGGCGGCGGCGCTCAGCAGGACGAGGACGGCGAGGCCGGCGAGGGTGAAGCCGAGGGGCTCGGCGGCGATCCCGGACGCCGCCATCCAGACGGCGTCGACCACGACGATCGCCAGGGTCAGGGCCCAGAGACGCGGGTCCGGCGCGGCGATGCCGGTGCTGTGCCGGCGCAGCAGGCGCCACCAGGGACGTGCCGGGTTTCGAGCGCGGACGATGGGCGCGCGGCCGGCGTGAACGGCCCGGTCTGGACGCATGATCCGGCTCACCTCGCCCGACAGGGCCGATGCGCGGCCGGGACGAGGCTCGGCCGCGACGGGGATGTGGCCGCCGGCCGGGGGTGGCGGCGGGCGGACAGGGTTGGGGGTGGGGGGGGCGGACTCTACCGGCCGGTCGTCGGGGCGTCGCCCGTGGCCGGGGGCTTGCCGGTGCCGACCGCGCCCTCCGTCGGCGGCACGGCGGAGGGATGCGTGACGGCCTCCGTCGCGGTCTTGCCCGGGTCCTTCGTGTCGGCTGCCGGCTTCGGCGCGGTCTCGGCCGGTGGCGCCGCCCCGGGGCCGGGCCGATCCTGCGCCCGGGCCGCGGCCGGAAGGGCGGCCAGCGTGGCGGCGGCGAGGACGAGGGCGGGGATCGATCGGGTCAAGCGTGGCTCCGTCGCGCGGTCGGGCGTTCAACCGGCCCAACGGCTGGCCGCAGGGGTCGTTCCGACGCGCGCCGGTCCGGGACCGGCCGGGAGGTGACGGGTGGGTCCGGCGAGGCCGTACCCGGTCCCGTCATCTCAGGTCCTGGCGCGCGGGGCGCCGGCAGTGCGCGCCGGTGCGCGCGGCCGGGGCCCTCACGCCTCCGCGGCGGCCTTCCGGGTCTTGCGGCCCTTGGGAGCCTTCGTGCCGGCACCGGCCTCCGCCGCGACGGTCTCCGCGGGCTCGCTCCGCTTGGCGGCCGGGCCGCGGCGCTTGTGGCCGAGGCCGGCGTTGCGGGCGAACTCGGCGCGCATCGCCGAGTAGTTGGACGCGGTCGTCGGGTAGTCCGGCGGCAGCCCGTAGCGCTGCCGGTACTGCTCGATCGTCATGCCGTTGCCGGTGAGATGCCGCTTGAGCGTCTTGTACGGCTTGCCGTCGATGAAGCTGATCAGGGCGTCGGGCGTGATCGACTTCTTGATCTGCGCGGGCGTCGCCTTCTTGAATTCGGGCTCCGACGTGACCGTCGTGTGCCCGAGACCGGCCAGCGCGGCGTGGACGCCGGACAGCAGCGACGGGAGGTCGGGAACCGGAACGGAGTTGTTGGCGACATAAGCCGAAACAATATCGGCGGTCAGCTCGACGAAATCGATCGGGTCCTGATGCGGTGCAGGATTGCTATCTTCCATGGGCGCCTCTCACGTGTGAGTGATCCATGAACGTGCATTCGCTTCTCGACAGTCAAGTCCTTATCTGCACGAAGATAACCCATTATGCCTGTTATCTACCGAATGGAGTGGCGAATACCAACATAGATCAGTGGCGCATTTCGCGCCGGATCTTTCGCCCGCCGGCACCCCGACTGCCGGATCCTCGGGCGCCTTCGGCCGCAGCCGACCGGCCGGACCGGGCGGGGCTCTTCACAAAGCGTTAACCCTGACCGTGGTCACTGACAGGGTCGCTCCGGCTTTGGGGGTAAGAAGCCGAACGACAGGCGGGCCGAGCCCTGCCCCTCCATGCTCGGCCCGCGCCCTCGCGCCGCGGCGACGCTCAGGCGTTGGCCGCGGTCCCGATCGGCGTGGCGATCGCGCCCCGCGTCCCGGGCGGGATGACGGCCTGCAGGACCCGCGCGGGCCCGGCCGCGTAGTCGGCGCGGTAGCTGCGCTCAAGGGTCATCAGGGTGCGCATCGGCGCCTCGGCCAGATCGAGCAGGCGGGCGTCGCGCCAGCGGAGCTTGGTGAGGCCGGTGCGGCTGAACCACCGCGGCCTCTCTTCCTCGACGAGCAGGACCAGCTTGCCCGTCCACGTCTTGCGGAACCAGAACCGTCCCGTGAGCTTGGCCGCGCCGAACATGCAGCACCTCGCGTGAGAGCCCCTTGAAAGCAACGCGGGTCAAGCTCGGCGGTTTCCGCGCGCGGCCCGTCGTCCGGCACCGGACCGGCGCCGCGGCCATGCGCCGGCGGCATGGGCGCGACGGCGGACACGGCTCAGCCGCAGGTGCGGTCGCTCAGATCGCGGCCGGCCAGGGTGGTGCCGGCCGTGGTGCCGCCGGCGAGGGCGCGGTCGGCCAGGATCGCGAGCGGGCGGCCGGCCAGGGCGCCGACGAGCCCGGCGGCGGCCTTGATCAGGAAGTCGTCGAACCGGCCGTGGCGGGTCCCGGTGAGGGTCTGGCCGGCTTCCAGGCCGCCGGCCAGGACGACGCTGCCCGCCAGGATCCAGAGCCAGTGCCGCGGGTAGGCCACCGTCATGAGCAGCCCGGCCAGAGCATAGGCCGCGACGCGCTCGTAGCTGGGATTGGCCGTGACCACCGGGCGGAATCCGATCGGCACCAGCGTGATCGCGGCGATCAGCGCCACCAGGATCCAGGCCGCGACCCGTATCAGGCCGTGCCACTGCGCGTTCGATCTCAGCATCGCGGAAACGTAACCTCGCGGCGATGGCGGCCGCGTACAACGATGGCGCGCCGCCCGACGTATCATAACGACGGCCGGGGACCGGAACATCTGATCATGCGTGGTACTCTGGTCGTCGCGACCCTTCTCGCCTTCTCGGTGATGCCGGCCGCCATCGCGGCCAATCCGGTGCGGGACGTGCTCTGGGTGGCGCTGCAGGGCTGCGTGCTCGCCAAGAAGGCCGCGGGCCGGAGCTTTCGCTGCCTCGCGGTCGATCTCGGCGACGCGGCGCGCCCGGGAACGGCGGTGCTGCGGGCGCCGGGCCAGCCCACCCACACGGTGGTGATGCCAACCGACAGCGTCTCGGGCATCGAGGCCCCCGTGCTCCAGGGCCCGCGGGGAGCGGCCTACTGGCGGGCGGCGCTCGCGGCCCGGCACTACGTGTCGGACGCGCTGCAGGGTCGCCTGCCGCCCTCCGCGGTGGGCCTGGAGGTGAATTCCGTGGGCGGCCGCAGCCAGGATCAGCTGCACATCCACCTCGACTGCATGCGCCGGAGCGTCACGGCGGCCCTGAAGGCCCACGGCGACGCCGTCGGCGACAGCTGGGCCCCGTTCCCGGTGCCGCTGGCGAAGGTGTCCTACCTCGCCATGCGGGTCCCGGCGGACGCGGTCGCGGCGTTCAACCCGTTCGCCGCTCTGGCCCGCGTGCCGGGCTGGCAGGGCCACCTGCACGACGCGAGCTTCGCGGCGGTGGAGGCTGATCCCGGGGATCCGCGGGGCGGGATGATCCTGCTCGCCTATCGGGAGCCTGAGGCCAGTGCCGAGTACCTGATGGATCACGGCTGCCGGGTGGCCAGGCACGGCCGGGCCGGCTGACCGGCGGCCGAGCCCAGCCGTGCCGAGCCGCGGCCACTGTTGCTGCTACGTTCTATCCCTCGGGGGCACGAATCGGGCATAGAGCGAGCATGCGCATGCCGGTGCTCAGCTTGTCCGCGATGCTCCTCCTGACCACCGGACCTGCGGTTGCGGGGCCGGCCGCCGGAGCCACCGATCCGGCCGAGCTGGAGCGCGCGTGGCACCGCTGCCTGCGGGACGCCACGGGGCATCAGCCGACGGGGCAGAGCCGCGCCGGCGACGAGCGCAACGCCCTCGACGAGTGCAAGGCCCGCGAGGATGCCCTGGTGGCGGCCCTGATGTCCGGCGCGCGCCCGGCGGACGCCCGCACCGGCACGGTGTGGTCACGGACCTGGGCGGCGTTCGTGGAGCCGCTCACCGCGTGGCTCGGCGCGCTGCGGCGCTGAGCGCGTCGCGGTCTCCGCGCCGATCGTGCCGGGTGATACGGCGTCAGGCGCCGCCGATGCCGGTCGTCACCGTGCCGCTGCCCCGGCAATCGGAGCACTGCGCGTCGGCGACCTTGCCGGTGCCGCCGCAGGTCCGGCACAGGTTCTCGCCGGTGCCCGGCGTGCCGGGCGGGGCCTCGTCCCCGGGTTTGCGCGGATCCGCCTCGGCCATCGTCAGCCCTCTCCGGACGCCCGTTCCTGACCGGAAAACCGTGTCGGTCCGGCGCTGTTCCCGGTCGCGTGCGTCGTCGAGGCTCGGGGCCGTCCGCGGCGTCGCACCGCGCACGGCCCGGCGAACCGCGGCCCGCGCGAGCCGTTGGCCGGCCATGAGCGATCAGACATCCAAGCCGCACCCGGATCCCGTCACCGAGGCGCGCCGGCGCGAGATGGCGACCGAGCATCTCCTGTTCGGGACGATGCGGTTCCTGGCGCGGCAGAACCCGGAGCTGCTGGACGAACTCGAGGGCAGCCTCGTCCACCTGTGGGATACGGTCGAGGGCGAGGCGCGGGACGATGAGGCCGTGCGGACCATCGCCCGGCGCATGCTCAAGGGACTGCGGGCCGAGCGATGATCGGCCCGGCCCGGCTCACCGCTGGGCGGCGTCGGTCACCTTGATGGTCGGGATCATCGCCACGGCCTGCGCGGTCACGCGGTCGAACGTCTCCCCGGTCAGGCCCCGCTCCGTCGCGAGCTTCCGGATCCGGTCCGCGTGCTGCGAGAGGGTCAGGCCGAAATAGGTCTTCTCTGCCGCCTGTTCGACAGACTCGTTTGCCACGTGTTCACTCCTGTTCATGGTCGGTGAGGCGCGCTGATTTGGGCCAGGGCGGCCGGGGCTTCAACCCCCGGCCGCGGCCACCGCACCCCGGCCATGAATCGCGGTCATGGCCGGGACGCCGTAGGCGCGCGGTCTTGCCGACGCCCTGCAGCCGTCGGTCCGCCGCTATCAGCGGTTGCAGCCGATGCAGATGCCGCGGGTAATCGCGTCGTTGCGCTCCTCGACGGCGTCGCGGCGCTCGATGCTGCCGGTCTCGTTCGGGCCGAGGGCGCCGGGATTGGGCACCGTCTGGCCGGTCGCGGCGGTATGGGGCGCCTTGGCGGTGGTGGCGGGCCCGCCGCCGGTGCCCGTCTGGCTCACCGGGTCGGCCCAGGCGGTGACGGAGGCCAGGGTCAGGGCGGCGGCCATGGCGAGAGTCGCGGATCTGCGCATGTGAAGCTCCCAGCACTGCGTGCGTCGGTCTGTGCGAAACTGACGCACGCGCGCGCGAGAAGTTCCCGCCTCCGCGCGCGATCGGCACCCCGGCGCGAGTCGTTCGGCGGCTGAATGCGGCCGTTCACCTTCGGGCGTAACGGCTAAGCCATTTTGAGAACTGTCTTCGCTTCCGAATTGGGGAATCGTGGTGCTGTAACATTCGGAGGCGTACGTCATGAACCCGACCGTCAAGGCCGTGCTGCTGAACGAGCGGGCCTCTGTGCTCTCGGCGATCGCGGCGCGTCAGGGCACCGTCTCCGACCTCCTCGTGCAGATCAACGGCGTCGAGAACGATATCTGGCGGCTGCGCCACCGCCTCATCGATATCGAGGCGTACCTGGTCGGGCATCGCGTCGAGCTGCCGGATCTCGGCGAAGGGCAGACGGAGAGTGCGGACGGGACGGAGGTTCTCGTTCCGCGCCATGCGGCGCCCCAGGCCGCGACCCGGTCGGTCGAGGTGATCGGCCTGCCGACCTGCAAGCCCCTCGGCGATTTCGTCCGGCCGAAGACGTCCGCGCGGAAGGCCCAGGCGGCCGCCGGGCCCCGCCAGGTCGAGACCGCCTGAGGTCGTCCGGGGATCACGCCCATGCACCGCATCCGCCTGGCCCTTCGGCGGAGGGCCCCCGTGCCGCCGGCGCCGGCGCTGCCCGAGAGCCTGACCCGCTACGTGTCGCCGCCGGCTCCCGAGGCCGGCTTGATCACCGCGCCGCTCCGGGACATCGGCATGGCGCTGCTCGTCGGTGTCGTCGTCGCGCTCGTCGGCGGCCGGATTCTCGAAGCCTGGTAGCCGGTCCTGACTGTGTCCCGGCCATGGCCTATGAGGATCGGTGAGGATCCCGAGGGGGTGGACGGATGGGCAACGGCGACGGCAGCGGCGCGCCGAGCGCGAAGATCGCGGAGGTTCAGCGCCTGGCCACGGCGCTCGCGGCGCGCGTGCGCTACGCGCAGCTGGTAGGCCGCCCGGTCTACGAGGCGCAGATCTCCGCGCTGGTCGGCGCGGCCCGCCTGATGGATGAGGAGAGGGCCCCCTGGCCGCCGATGGTGGAGGAGGTGCTGACCGAGCTCGCCCGCGCGATCGAGGGGACCGAACCCGCCGCGGAAGGCGAGGCGGACGATTCTGGGGGAGACCCGGCGAAGGACGCGCCCGGACAGCCCTGAGCGCACCGCTCCCGTCGCCAAACCCCCGTCGCCAGCTCCGTCGCCACCCCCGTCGCCACCCTTGTAACGGTCATCGCGCGATCGCGCCGGACCTCCGGCCGGGATCGCCCGGAGATGGGCCGCGCCTGTCGCGCGCTCTCAGCCAGATGGCGGCATCCAGCATGACGACGGGCGCCACCGCCAGGGCCGCGGCCAGGGTGCGGTTGCGCCGCGGGTTCGAGGGCGTGGCGCGGGCCGCCAGCAGGCCGGCATCGAGGAGATCCCCGCCCACCCGTAGGCCGAGATGCCGCTCCGGCTCGGCGGCAGCCAGGATCGCCGCGCCCGAGGCGATCTCGCGCAGGCCGTAGAGCTGGATCAGGCCCTCGTGGCCGTCGAGGCCGGTCGCGGCGGCGACGCGCCGGGGCGCGAAGGTCTCGGCGAGGCCGAGCCCGATCCCGAACCAAGCCAGCCCGCGGGCCATCTGCCTGTCATCCATCTGCGATCCTGCTCCGCGCGGCCAACGGTCCATGGTTGGCCAACCGGGCGGTTCCGGCCGTGTTCCGGACCGCCGCGAGGCCGGAACTTCGGGGCGAAGGGCTGATTGATCAGTGTGCCGGCACGGAGATCCGCGCCGCCGCCGCGGTGCGACGATCGCCTCCGGTCGCATGCCCTCAACCCGCTCGCGTCGTGAAGGCGATGGCCGCATGATCCTGAGCCTGCAGGCCGTGCAGGTCGCGACCGGCAGCGACGATGCCGAGAGTCAGCTCGTCTTCGCCGACGGGTTCCTGGTCGCGATCCTGGTCCGTCTCTCGGCGCAGCACGGGGCCGATGCCGGGAAGTGGTTCCTCGAAGCCGGGTTCGGCCCGATCGATCCCCTCGGGCCGCCGCTGTTCGCGGACCTTCCGGCGGCCCGGGCCTGGATCATGCGGCAGCTGATCGCCGCGGCCTGACGGCGGCGACGGCGAAACTCGGGGTGATCCTCGGGGTGATCCTCAGGACGGCGTCCCGAGCCAGCGGAGCGAGCGTCGCAGCCGGGCCGCACCGTCCGCGGCGAACCAGAGTCCGTGCGCGAACACGACCCGTTCCGGCGCCAGGCCGACGAGATCCGCGGCCGCCCGCGCGGCGTCGCGCCGCCGGAGCCTGATCACGAGGCGCAGGTAGGGCGGCGGCTCGCCGTGCGGCGGCGTCATGCGGGCGAGGCGCAGGAGCGGACGCAGCAGCGCCGGCATCTTCGCGGGCTCCAGGTTGAGGACGAGGTCGGTCAGGATCAGCGTGCGGCTCGCGCCGTGGAAGAACGCGACTTCCCGGAAGCCGAACCCGCCCGGCACGACGACCTGACGCAGGTCCGCCGCCCAGTCGGGCGGCGGCGCATCCTCCAGAACCCGGTCGACGCGCAGGCCGGCGCGGCGGACCTGGCGACGCTCGCGGAGGTTGGGGGCTGCCCAGGTCAGGGCCTCCGGACACTGGGTCTGCCAGTCCTTCAGGAAGGTCCAGTGGGCGATGTTGGGCGCGACCAGGTGGCGGATCGGTCCGAGCGCGGCGATCGCGCGGTGCAGGCCCGCGTCGTAGCGCGTGGGGGAGTGCAGCCAGACCGATCCGTCCCCGAGACGGACGACGGTCATCCGGACGGGCAGGGGGATGCCGAGGGCGCGGAGCGGCCCGCTGTCGACGATCCAGACGCCCTCGGCCACCGGCTTGAGCACGTCGAGGGGTGGATAGGTCGCGTCCGGCAAATCCCGCTCTCTTCCTCGGCCGCGGGACGTCACGCGCCCGCTCCCGTGCAACGGCGGGGCCGCGGCGGGTTTCCCGGATCCATCGCCGCAGGCCCGGGGCGTCTCACGCCCGCGCGCAGTCGGGCGCGACCGGCTCCATCGGCGGAACCGGGGCGGCGCGCAGCAGCGCGATCGCGAGACCGAGGATCGTCAGCACGTCGCAGGTCAGTCCGAAGACCGAGCCGACCAGGAGATTGTGCCCTGCCCAGCACAGGGAGGCGCCGAGGAAGAGCTGGCGCATCGCCTGCGGCGCCGCCTGGAGCCGCGCGCCGGTGGCGAGCAGCGAGCCCGCGGCCGCGCAGGCCGACGGCCAGCCGTTCCACGTGGCCGCCGTCAGGCACGCCGCCGCGAGGGTGCTCGCGGCGAAGACGGGCGGCACCCAGCCGCCCCGGCCGGGCGCGCCGACGCAGCGGAGAGAGACGAGGCTCTGCAGCACCGAGATGGCGCACATCGCCGTCCCGGTGAGCGCCCCGAGCGTCAGGTAATGCGCGCCGAAGCAGGCGGCACAGGCCGCCGAGGCCGCGAGGATCCAGGCGCGCCGCGGCATCACCCCCGCAGTAAAGCCCAGGATCAGGCCCAGCGACCCGAACAGATCGAGGTGCGCCGCGGCGGCGGCGGACCAGGAATACAGGAATGATGCGGCGTTCATCGTGCGCGACCGGCCGGCGCGGGGGCGCCGTTTCAGTCGATCGCGCTAGGATCGCCCGGTAATCGGATGGTTAACGCCGCCTCCGGCGACGATCGCGACCCGGCGAGCGTGGCCGCGCCGCCGCACCGCGGTCCCGCGCGGCGACCCGCCGTGCCCGTATGTCGGTGGGCCCGATCATCGGTCATTCCGTGTGTCGATCGGCATCATGAGAGTATTCAATCAAAACAAGATGTTTGAACTCCGGGATTAACATAGATCAGGGGCCGATCCGTGCGTATTGCGCAGGGAACAATGCCTGCGGCTTCCGGTTCTCCGGGCATTCGAGTCGGGACGACACCGCGGCCGTTCGGGCGGGGGTGCACGCGCGCCCGCTACCGGTGGTGTGAACCGACGCTCCGATGCAGCTTCCCACGTATGACGATCATCATCCCGTCGCCGCGCGGTTCCGGGACTTCATCGGGCCTGGACGACGCCCGCATCTACCTGGCCCTGCTCGCCTTCCTCTGTGGGTACCGCGCGCAGCCGGGCCTGTTCCGGAGCTTCGCGGTGCTGTTCGACCGGGGACGTCCGGCAGGTCGCCGCCGATCGCGCGTCGGGCGCCTTCGTGATGCGCCGGATGGACAGCTGAGGGCCGACCGATGACGCGTTCCGTTCCGATGGCCGCTCCGTTTCCCGAGGACGAGGAGGCGGTGCTGGCGCTGGCGCGCGCCCTGCGCGAGACCGGCTACACCTTCACCACCGTGACTCCGGCCACCCACGCCCACGTCAACGCCCGGCCGCGGCACGCCGAGGCGCGCAGCCTGCGCGACGTGTTCGGCTGGAGCCGGCCGTTCCGCGCCGACTTGGTCCCGGAGCCGATCCTGCGCCTGATGCGGGCGGCCGGCGCCGTGCTCGAGGACGGCCCGCTGCTGCGGCCGACGCTGCGCGTCTCCAGCCTCGACGGCGAGCTGTTCGCCCATTCCGCGTATCCCCCGAGCGCGGCCGACGCGGTGTTCTTCGGGCCCGACACGGCGCGCTTCGCCGCGGCGGTGATCGCGCATCTCGAGGCGCGGTCGCGGCCGGTGCGGCGCGCGGTCGATATCGGCTGCGGCTCGGGCGCGGCGGGGATCTGCGTCGCCAAGAGGGCGCCGGGCGCCGAGGTGGTGCTCGTCGACATCAACCCGGCGGCCATGCGGGCGGCGCGCGTCAACGCCCGGCTCGCCGGGACCGACGGGGTCGACGTCCGCCGCAGCGACCTGCTGCGCGACGTCGAGGGCCCGTTCGACCTCATCGTGTCGAACCCGCCCTTCATGATCGACACGGCGGAACGGGCCTACCGGCACGGCGGCGGCCCCCTCGGGGCCGGGCTGCCGCTCGCGGTGGCCGAGCAGGCGGCCGGGCGGCTCGCGCCCGGCGGCAGCCTCGTCCTGTTCACCGGCGCGGCCATCGTCGACGGGGCGGACCCGTTCCGCGACGCCGTGGCCGACCTCTGCGACCGGGCCGGGCTGGACTGGACCTACCGCGAGTTCGACCCGGACGCGTACGGCGAGGAACTCGCGACGCCCGCCTACGACGCGGTCGAGCGGCTCGCCCTCGTCGTCCTGACCGCCACGCGCCCGGTGTCCCGGCCATGACCGACCGCTCGACCGACAGCCTGCCCGACAGATCGACCGACACCTTCCTCCGGGACGCCCTCGCGGGCCTCTCCGCCGAGCCGAAGACGCTGCCGGGAAAGTATCTCTGGGACGAGACCGGCTCGGACCTGTTCGACAGGATCTGCCACAGCGCCGACTACTACCCGACCGCGCAGGAGATGACCGTCCTGCCGCAGGTCGCCGCCGACGTGGCGCGCCGGGTGCGGCCGGGGGTGACCGTCGTGGAGTTCGGCAGCGGCGCGAGCCGCAAGATCCGCACGCTCCTCGACGCGCTGCCCGAACCGGCGGCCTACGTGGCGATCGACATCTCCGGGGCGTACCTGGAGGCCGCGATCCGGCGGCTGGCCGCCGATTACCCCGGCATCCCGATGATCCCGGTCTGTGCCGACTACTCGCAGCCGGTCCAGCTGCCGCGAGGTGCCGGGCCGGGGGGCATCCTGGGCTTCTATCCGGGAACGAGCATCGGCAACTTCGACCCGCGTGGGGCCCGGCAGTTCCTCGAGCGCGCGCGCGCCACCCTCGGGCCGAGCCTCTTCCTCGTCGGCGCGGACGGCACCGCCGACCCGGACCGCCTGCAGCGCGCCTACGGGCGCGCCGACGGCCTCATGGCCGCGTTCCACCGCAACATCCTGACGCGGCTGAACCGGGAACTCGGCGCCGATTTCGACCGCGACAATTTCCGGCACGCCGTGCGGATCTGCCCGGACCCGCTGCGGGTCGAGGCCCACCTCGTCGCGACCCGGCCGGCGAGCTACCGGCTGGGCGACCGGACCATCGCGTTCGCGGCGGGGGAGAGCGTTCGGACCGACACGTCGCACAAGTACCCGGCGAACGCCTTCCGGGCGCTCGCGGCCGAGAGCGGCTGGCAGCCCCGCGCCCTGTGGACGGGGGAGGGCGGAGATTTCAACCTCCACCTGCTGCAAGCGGAGGCCTGACCCGGCGCGGAACTCTTCTCCCGACACGCTCGCGCGCGCCGGGCTAGTAGTTGATCCGGCGGCGGGCGCTCTAGACGGCCTCGATCGGCGCGTGCTTGCCGTCGTGGGCGGAGCCCGACTCCATGCTCCGCGTCTCGCCGGCCTGCCGCTGGTCCCGGGCCGGCGGCGGGTAATCCGTCAGCGGGCGCCAAGGGGCGGACGGAGTGCCGAGGCGCGCGCCGGACGGCCGCATCGACATCCAGATCGCGACGGCCATCCACGGGACGACGAAGAAGACGAAGGCGGCGAGCCCCACGGCGATCCTCCTTAGGTACGGTGACGCCGGGAGAACGCCGGAACAGCGGCCGCGGATCCGACGCGATCGGGCCTGGAGCCCGGCGCGGTCAGAACCTACAAGGTTGGGCCGCTCGGCCGGGCCCACCGGACCTGATCGGCGGCCCCGCCGGGCGCGGCCCGGTCCGGACGCCCGCGCGGCGCCGCGCAGCCTGCTGGAGCGAGCAATGGCAGATCTTTCCGGAAAGACGGTCCTGGTCACGGCGGCGGGTCAGGGGATCGGGCGCGCCAGCGCGCTCGCCTTCGCCCGCGCCGGGGCGCGGGTCCACGCCACCGACATCAACGCGGGCGCCCTCGCCGAGCTGCGCGCCGACACCCTCAGCACCGCGACCCTCGACGTGCTGGACGCGGACGCGGTCGGCGCCCTGGTCGCGCGCATCGGCGCGGTCGACATCCTGTTCAACTGCGCCGGCACCGTGCACGCCGGCACCATCCTGGAGATGCGCGACGACGAGCTCGACTTCGCCCTCGACCTCAACGTCAAGGCGATGATCCGCACGATCCGGGCGGTCCTGCCCGGCATGCTGGAGCGCCGCGACGGCGCCATCGTCAACATGGCCTCGGTGGCCTCCTCGGTGAAGGGCGTGCCCAACCGCTTCGCCTACGGGGTGACGAAGGCGGCGGTGATCGGCCTGACCAAGGCGGTGGCCGCCGACTATGTCGGCCACAACATCCGCTGCAACGCCATCTGCCCCGGCACGGTGGAGAGCCCGTCGCTGCAGGAGCGCATCCGCCAGCAGGGCGACTACGAGCAGACCCGCGCGGCCTTCATCGCGCGCCAGCCGATCGGCCGGCTCGGCACGCCCGAGGAGATCGCCGACCTCGCCGTCTACCTCGCGGGCGCGACCTACACGACCGGCCAGGCCGTCGTGATCGACGGCGGCTGGACGATCTGATCCGCCGGGGCGGGCCTCAGAACCGGGCGACCAGCGCCACGCCGCCGATCATCAGGGCGCCGCCGAGGATGCGCCACAGGCCGGCCTCGTGGACCTTGAAGCCCACGAGGCCGAAATGGTCGAGCAGGATCGACGTGACGACGCCCGCCGTCACGATCAGTCCGAGAAAGGTGGCGGCCCCGATCCGCGCGGAGACGGAGAGCTGCGCCATCGTCAGGCCCGCGCTCATCACGCCGCCGAGCCACGCCCACCAGGGTACCTGCGCGAGGCGGTCCAGCGTCGGCCACCCGTACTGCCCCGTCACCAGCATGGCGACGCAGATCGCCGCGACGCTGACGACGAGGCTCACCACGCCGGCGAGCAGCGGCCGCGCGAGGGACTTGGCGAGGCCCGCGTTCTGGCCCGGTTCGATCGCGGTGGCGATGCCCGCGAGCAGCGCGAAGCCGTACAGGAAGAGCATGCTGGGATCCTGAGGGTGCGAGGCGTTCGGATTGACTGTCCCGTCAGAACGCCGCCACGAGGGTGACGCCCGCGACCATCAGCGCGCCGCCGAGGATGCGCCAGCGCCCGGCGCGGTGGCGCGCGAAGCCCACGAGGCCGTGATGGTCGAGGATGATCGAGCCGACCACGCCCGCGGTGATCACGCAGCCCAGGAACGGCGCCGCGCCGACTTTCTCGGAGATGTAGAGCTGCGCCAGGACGACCGCCGCCCCGAGCACGCCGCCCGGCCAAGCCCACCAGGGCACGGGCGTGGCCGCTTCGGCCTGGGAGCGGCCGCGCAGCCAGGCGACGGCCATCGCGGCGAGGAAGCAGGCGATCGCGAGGCCGAAGCAGAACAGGCCGGCCAGCATCGGCTGCCCCGTGACCTTCGCCAGCGTGGCGTTCTGGCCCGGCTCGATGGCGTTCGCGACGCCGGCCACGAGGGCGATGCCGTAGAGATACCACTTGGACAAGGCGGCGCCTTCCCGACGAGGAGCGGATCGCACCCGGACGGGGCGGTCTGCTGCCAAACCCGCCGCCGCGCCGGGTGACTGCATCACAGGCCTGGTCGGTGCCGGGACACATCGCCCCAGGGCGGGGCGGGGCGGGTCAGGGTGAGGCCGGGCGGGCCGGGCGCGGCGCGGGAACGTTTCCGGCCCCTCGCGTGCTGTGCCTGTGGCAGCCCGAGTGGACGATGGACGCCCGCAGCCCGACGATCACGCCGACGACGCAGGACCGTCAGGCCGAGCTCACCCTGCGGGGGATCGCGCTCGGCGCGGCCATCACGGTCGTGTTCATGGCCGCCAACCTCTACATGGGCCTGAAGACCGGGATGACGTTCTCGTCCTCGATCCCGGCCGCGATGATCTCGATGGGCGCGTTCCGGCTGATGGGCGGCGCCGGCATCCTCGAGAACAACATCGTGCAGACGCAGGCCTCGGCGGCCGGCACCCTGTGCAACGTCATCCTGGCGCTTCCCGGGCTCATCCTCGTCGGCCACTGGCACGGCTTCCCGTTCTGGCAGACCACGGCGGTCTGCCTGCTGGGTGGCCTGCTCGGCGTCGCCTTCTCGATCCCGCTCCGCCGCGCGCTCGTGTCGGGCAGCGATCTCCCCTATCCCGAGGGCATCGCCGCCGCGGAGGTGCTCAGGACCGGCCACGAGGAGCAGGGCGGCCACGGCCTGCGGGACCTGCTCGGGGCCGCCGCGGCCGCCGGGACGATCGGGCTCGCCACCACGGGGCTGAAGGTCCTGGGCGAGGGGCTCAACGGCGCGGTCAGCCTCGGCGGCGCGGTGTTCCGCACCGGGACCGGCTTCTCGCTGGCGCTGGTCGGCGTCGGCTACCTCGTGGGCATCGGCGCCTGCCTCGCGCTGCTGACCGGCGTCCTGATCGCCTGGGGGATCGCGGTCCCGATCCTCACCGCCCTGTCGCCCGATCCCGCCAAGTCGGCGGGCGCGGCCGCCGAGGCGGTCTGGTCGGGCCAAGTGCGCCTCATGGGCGCCGGGATCATCGCGGTGGGCGGGCTCTGGACCGTGGGCTCGCTGGCGCGCCCGATCCTCGGGAGCATCCGCGCCGCCCTGTCGGGCAGCGGCGGTCTCGGCAAGGATCACCCGCGCGAGGACCGCGACCTGCCGATCACCTGGGTGGCCGCCGCGACCCTGGGCCTGTGCGTGCCGCTCGCGCTGCTGTTCTGGGCCTTCGCCGGGGCCGCCGACCTCGGCGGCCTGACGATCGTGCTGGTGGTGGCCGCCACCCTGTTCACCGTCCTGTTCGGCTTCCTGATGGCGGCGGCCTGCGGCTACCTCGCGGGCCTGCTGGGCTCCTCGTCGAGCCCGATCTCGGGGATCGGCATCCTGACCACGATGGCGACCGCGCTGCTCCTGCCCCTGGTCCTGGGGCATTCCGCCGGGCCCGAGGGAGACCGGTTCGTCACCGGCATGGCGCTGCTGCTGACGTCGGTCATCATCACCACCTCGTCGATCGCCAACGACAACCTGCAGGACCTGAAGACCGGGCAGGTGCTCGGCGCCACGCCCTGGCACCAGCAGGTCGCGCTCATCCTCGGCGTCGGGGTCGGCGCCGTGGTGATCGCCCCGCTCCTGTCGCTGCTCTACGAGGCCTACGGCTTCGTCGGTGCCCCGGCGCGAGACGGGCAGGACGCGGGGAGCGCCATGCCGGCGCCCCAGGCGGCCCTGATGACCCAGATCGCCAACGGCATCACGCACGGTGAGTTGCCCTGGACCATGGTGCTGATCGGCGCCGGGCTCGGGGTGGTCCTGGTGGCGACCGAGACGTGGCTGAAGCGGCGTGACCTCACCTTCCCGGCCCTGACGGTCGGCATCGGCATGTACCTGCCGCTCTCGGTGGAGATGACGATCGCCATCGGCGGCATCCTCGGCTGGGTCGCCGAGCGCCGGCTGCGCGCCCGGGTCGGCGCGAAGGGCGACGCGAAGGCCGACAGGGCGGTCGGCACCGCCCGCCGCCGGGGTGTCCTCCTCGCGTCCGGGTTCCTCGTCGGCGAGAGCTTCGTGGGCGTGCTTCTCGCCGGCACCGACCTCCTGGCGGGCCACAGCTCGGCGATCGCCGTGGCCGGCAAGGATTTCGCGCCCTACGCCACCGGGCTCGGCCTCGCGGTCTTCCTGGCGGGGCTCGTCGTCTACCTGCGGATGGTCTCGCGACTGGAAGCGGCCCCGCGGGGGGCGTGACGGATCCGCCGGCGCCCCGGGCGGGTTCCCCGCAAGACGCCGTCGCCCGCGCGGCCGCGGCCTCCGCCACGCCGGAGTTGCGCATGAGAGCGGCTGACAGAGCGGCTGACAGGGCGGTTGAGAGAGCGGCCGACACCCGGGAGCGCGTCTTCCCCGTGAGCGCCGGCATCCTGTTCGGGCTCGGCCTCGGCGGCTTCTTCGACGGGATCGTGCTGCACCAGATTTTGCAATGGCACCACATGCTGAGCAGCTGGTACCCGATCGACACGATCCCGAACCTCGAGCTGAACACCCGCTGGGACGGCCTCTTCCACAGCGCGACCTACGTCTTCGTGGTCCTCGGGCTGTTCCTCCTCTGGCGCGCCGCGCACCGCACGCACCTCTACTGGTCCAGCAAGCTGCTCGCCGGGTCGCTCCTGGTCGGCTGGGGCCTGTTCAACCTCGTCGAGGGCCTGATCGACCACGAGATCCTCGGCGTGCACCACGTCAACGAGCGGGCACCGCCGGAGCAGTGGCTCTACTGGGACATCGGCTTCCTGCTCTGGGGCGGCGCCATGCTGGCCGCGGGTCTGGGCCTCGTGGTGGTCGGCAAGGGCGAGGAGGCGTCGCTGGCGCGGAATCCCGCGTGAGGGCCGCCGGTCCCGGCCTGAGCCCGGTCCTGCCCTGGCTCGCCCTGGCGGCCGGCCTGAGCCTCGCCACCCTGCCGGCCTGGCGGCCCCTGGTCTTCGGGACCACGCTCACCGTCGAGGATCTTCTCACGCTCCGCTGCCTGACGCGCTGAATCCCGCGTCCCGGCCCGTTCCGTAGGCCCCTTCTCACGCCCCTTCGGCCGCCTCGCCGAGCAGCGTCCGGACGAACCGGCGGGTGCGCGGGTCGGCCGGCCGGGCGAAGACGTCGGCGGCCGCGCCCTGCTCGACGATATGCCCCCCTTCCAGGAACACCACCGTGTCGGCGACGCGCCGCGCGAGGCGCAGGTCGTGGGTCGCCATCAGCATGGTCGTGCCCGCGTTCGCGAGGCCGGCGAGCACGTCCACCACCTCGGCGGCGAGTTCCGGGTCGAGGGCCGAGGTCGGCTCGTCGCAGAGCAGCAGGCGCGGGGAGGGGGCCAGCGCCCGGGCGATCGCCACCCGCTGCTGCTGGCCGCCCGACAGGCTGGCGGGCCAGTCCGCGGCCTTGTGGGCGAGGCCGACGCGCTCCAGCAATTCCAGGGCGCGCGCCCGCGCCCGGTCCTGCGGCCACTTGCCGACGGTGACGAGCCCCTCGGTGACGTTCTCCATCACGGTCCGGTGGGGGAAGAGCTGGAAGTTCTGGAACACCATGCCGGTCTGCCGGCGCACGGCGAGCACGTCCCGCCGCGCCGGCGGGCTGCCGGGCCGGAAGGTGAGGCGTATGTCGCCGAGGGTCAGCGTCCCGGCCTGCGGGACCTCCAGCAGGTTCGCACAGCGCAGGAGCGTCGACTTGCCCGAGCCCGAGGGGCCGATCAGCGCCGTGACCCGCCCCTCCGGCACCGCGAGGTCGACGCCCCGCAGGACCGGGTTGTCGCCGAAGCGCTTCTCGATGGCCGACAGGGCGATCACGCGCGGGCCTCCAGGTAGCCGCCGTAGCGCCCGAGGCGCCGCTCCAGCAGCGTCTGGAGCCAGGACAGGAGCGTCGACAGGACGAGGTAGATCAGCGCCACCTCGATGTAGAGTATCAGCGGCTCGTAGGTGACGGCGACGATGCGCTGGGCCGCCTGGAACAGCTCCGGCACCGTGATGGCGGCCGCGAGCGAGGTGTCCTTCACCAGCGCGATGAAGGAGTTGGCGAGCGACGGCACCGCCACCCGCGCCGCCTGGGGCAGGATCGTGCGGCGCAGGGCCTGGACCGGCGTCATGCCGGTGGCGTAGGCCGCCTCCCACTGGCCCTTCGGGATGGAGGCGATGGCGGCGCGGACGATCTCCGACGTGTAGGCGCCGACGTTGAGGGTGAACCCGATCACGGCGGCCGGGAAGGCGTCGATCAGGATGCCGGCGCTCGGCAGGCCGTAGAAGATCACGAACAGCTGCACGAGGAGCGGCGTGCCCCGGAAGATCCACACGTAGAACCACGCCAAGGCCGCCAGGGGCCGGGGCGCGAACAGGCGCACGAGGGCGGTCCCGAGCCCCAGCGCGAGGCCCAGCACGAAGGTGATGAGCGTCAGCGGCACGGTGAAGCGCAGGCCGGCCGCGAGCAGCGGCCCCAGCGACTGGAGCATGAGGTCGAGCCAGTGCGGCACGGGGCGGCGTCTCCTACCGGGCGATCGAAGCGTGGGGCTGTACGGGGCGGCGCCCGGGCGGGATCCGTCCGGGCGGGCCCTCTGCGGACGGTCTACTTGGAGACGTCGGCGCCGAAGTACTTCTGGGCGATCGCCGCGTAGCTGCCGTCGGCCTTGATCGCCTCCAGCGCCTTGTCGATCGCCGCCTTAAGGGCCGGGTTGTTCTTGCGCATGATGATCCCGGAGGCGTCCGCGTCGGCCTGCTCGGCGGCGATCTTTACGGGGGCGTTCGGCTTCTGCTTGTGGAAGTCTAGGAACGACAGGCTGTCGTTGACGGTGGCGTCGGCGCGGCCGGTGAGGACGAGCTGGATCGACTGGTCGAAGCCGTCCGTCCCGACGAGCTCGGCGCCGGACTGCTCGGCGAGGCGCGCGAAGTTGCTGGAGAGGCTCTGGGCGGCCTTCCTGCCCTTGAGATCGGCGAAGGACTTGATGTCGGACCGGTCCGCCCGCGTGATCAGCACGGCCCGGGCGCGGATGTAGGGCTCGGAGAAGTCGAACTTCGCCTGCCGCTCCTTGGTGATGCCGACCTGGTTGATCACCACGTCGTAGCGCTTGCCGTCGAGCCCGGCGATCAGCCCGTCCCACTTGCCCTCGAGGAATTGCGGCGTGACGCCCAGCTGCTCGGCGACCTTGCGGCCGATCTCGACGTCGAAGCCGACGAGCTGCCCGGACGCGTCGTGGAACGTGAAGGGCGCGTAGGTGCCCTCGGTGCCGATGCGCAGGGTCTTGGCGGCGCGAATCGCGTCGAGATCGTCGGCCCGCGCGGGCGCGCCGGCGATTGCACCGAGGAGCGTCGCCGCGACGAGCGCCGCGACGCGGCTCGCAGAGAAGAATCGCATTACAGTAGCTCCGAAAAGAAAACGCCGTTCTCGTGCGGCCGCCGCGCCCGATCTCGGCTGTCGATGGACAAAGCAAAGAAGATCTCGGCCGTACAGGAAAGCCGGTGGGCTTGTCGACAGCGCGGCGCGCAGGTTCCGGCCCGCGCCAGGATCGAGGCCGCGTGCTAAGAGGCGGCCGGATCCCGCCCGCGGACACGGTCGTCCGCCGGGATGCGCGATCCCGGCAGAAGGACCGCGCATGACCTCGTCCGTCCCCGCCTATCGCGGCGTCTTTCCGGTCGCCCCCACGGTCTTCGACGCGTCGGGCGCCCTCGACCTCGACGGGCAGCGCCGGGCCGTCGACTTCATGATCGACGCCGGCAGCCAGGGGCTGTGCATCCTGGCGAACTTCTCCGAGCAGTTCGTCCTCACCGACGACGAGCGCGAGCGGGTGATGGACGCCGTGCTGGACCACGTGGCCGGCCGCGTGCCGGTGATCGTGACGACGACGCACTTCGCCACGCAGGTCTGCGCCGAGCGCTCGCGCCGCGCCCAGGAGGCCGGCGCCGCGATGGTGATGGTCATGCCGCCCTATCACGGCGCCACGATCCGCGTGCCGGAGCTCGGCATCGTCGACTTCTTCCGCGCGGTCTCGGACGCGATCGCGATCCCGATCATGATCCAGGACGCGCCGGTGGCCGGCACGCCGCTGTCGGCACCGCTCCTGGCGCGCATGGCCCGGGAGATCGCGAACGTCGCCTACTTCAAGATCGAGACCGCGGGCGCCGCGGCCAAGCTCCGCGAGCTGATCGCGCTCGGCGGCGACGCGGTCGTGGGCCCCTGGGACGGCGAGGAGGCGATCACCCTGATGGCCGACCTCGACGCCGGCGCGACGGGTGCGATGACCGGCGGCGGCTACCCGGACGGCATCCGCCAGATCACCGACGCCTACGCGGCCGGGCGCCGGGAGGAGGCGATGGACGCCTACGCGCGCTGGCTGCCGCTGATCAACTACGAGAACCGGCAGTGCGGCCTGCTCGCCTGCAAGGCGCTCATGGCCGAGGGCGGCGTGATCGCGAGCGAGACCGCGCGGCTGCCGATCCAGCCCCTGCACCCGGCGACGCGGGCCGGCCTGATCGAGCTCGCCCGGCGGAACGACGCGCTGGTCCTACGCTGGGGCCGCTGAGCCGCCTCCGCCCGACTCAGTGCGCCGCCGCGGCCGGCGCCCGGGTCCCGAGCACGCCCGCGAGCCGGCGCACCGCCTCCCGCGCCAGGTCCGGGCTGATGGCGAAGCACATCCGCACCAGGCCCTCGCCCTCGGGTCCGAAGGCGGTGCCGGGCGCCACGCCGACCTTGGCCTCCCGCAGCAGGCGCAGCGCCAAGTCGAGGCTCGGCTCGTCGCCGCCCATCCGGGCCATGAGGTAGAAGGCCCCGTCCGGCGGCGCGACCGTGACGCCCGGCAGGCGCGACAGCCCTTCCACCAGGATCGCCCGGGCCTCGGCGCAGCGATCCACCATCGTGCGGATGAAGCCGTCGCCCTCCTCGAGGGCCGCGATGCAGGCGTGCTGGACGAAGGTCGGGATCGAGGTGGTGCTGTACTGCCCGAGCTTGGCGAAGGTCGGTGCGAGGCCGCGGGGATAGATCACCCAGCCGGCCCGCCAGCCGGTCATCGCCCAGTTCTTCGAGAAGGTGTTGGTCACGATCAGCCGGTCGTCCTCCGTGCAGATCTGCAGGAAGGACGGCGCGATCCGGTTGCCGTAGGTGAAGTGGGCATAGACCTCGTCCGAGAGGATCCAGAGGCCGCGCTCCCGGGCGAGGTCGCGCAGGGCCGTCATCTCGGCGAGCGGCATGGTCCAGCCCGTCGGGTTCGAGGGCGAGTTCACCATGATCACCCGGGTGCGCGGTGTGATCGCCGCCGCGATGTCGGCGAGCGGCAGCGCGAAGCGCCCGTCCGGCAGGCGGCGATACGGCACCGTCACGGGCACGCCGCCGGCGATGCGGACCGCCTCGCCGAGGTTGGGCCAGGCCGGGGAGGGGATGATCATCTCGTCGCCCGGCTCCAGCAGCACCTGGGCCGCCTGCATGATCGCGTTCATGCCGCCCGCCGTGACGCCGAACCGGTCCGGCGGGATCTCCACGCCCCAGTGGCGGGCGTGGTAGGCGCCGAGCGCCGCCCGCAGCGCCGGCAGCCCCAGCGACGTGGTGTAGCGGGTGTGCCCGTCGAGCATCGCCCGGTGCGCGGCCTCGACGATGAAGGGCGGCGTCGGCAGGTCGCCCTCGCCGATCCACAGTTTCACCACCTCCGGGTCGTCCCGCCCGCGATCCGCCACGAGGCCGATCTGGCTCGTGCCGATGCCGCGGATGCGCGCCGACAGCGCGGCGGCGAGATCGACGGGCGCGGCGGAGACGAGGGTGTCGGCCATGGCGGCGCGTGCTCTCCGTGCGTCGGGACGCGGCGTCCCGTCGCGCGGCGCGCGTCCAGGGGCCCGCGTGGTCCCGACCTGTGAGGAATCCAGCGACCCTGACGCGTTCGGGCGCGGACGTCCAGACCCCGAGGCCGGATCGATCCCGGACCCCGGCGCATGGCCGGGGCGCCGCACCGGCGACACAGGATGTTTTGACTTTTCAGAAATTTCTGAAATTGCTATACGCCGAGTCGCGCACAGAGCCGGAGGCACGACGTGCTCGCCAACCTCGATCCCCTCATCCTCGCCCGCATGCAGTTCGGGTTTACGGTGGCCTTCCACATCGTGTTCCCGGCCTTCTCGATCGGCCTCGCGAGCTTCCTCGCCGTCCTGGAGGGGCTCTGGCTCGCCACCGGGCGCCAGGTCTTCCTGGACCTGTTCAAGTACTGGCTGAAGATCTTCGCCATCGCCTTCGCGATGGGCGTCGTGTCGGGGCTGGTGATGTCCTACCAGTTCGGCACGAACTGGTCGGTCTTCTCCGACAAGACCGGCCCGGTGCTGGGCCCGATGATGGCCTACGAGGTGCTCTCGGCCTTCTTCCTGGAGGCGGGCTTTCTCGGCGTGATGCTGTTCGGGATGCGCAAGGTCGGGCCGCGGCTGCACTTCGCGGCGACGCTGATGGTGGCGGTCGGGACCTGCTTCTCGGCGTTCTGGATCCTGGCGGTGAACTCGTGGATGCAGACGCCGGCGGGCTACGGCACGAACGCCGAGGGCCAGTTCGTGCCGCTGGACTGGTGGGCGATCGTGTTCAACCCGTCCTTCCCGTACCGCCTCGTGCACATGGTGCTGGCCGCCTACCTGACGACGGCCCTGGTGGTGGGCGCGGTCGGCGCGTGGCACCTGCTGCGCGACCGGGCCAACCCGGCCGCCCGGACGATGTTCTCGATGGCGATGTGGATGGCCGCCCTGGTCGCGCCGGTCCAGATCCTCGCGGGCGACGCGCACGGCCTCAACACGCTGGAGCACCAGCCCGCCAAGGTCATGGCCATGGAGGGGCACTTCCAGAGTCACCCGGACGGCGCGCCGCTGGTGCTGTTCGGCCTGCCCGACCAGGAGGCCGGCACCGTGCGCTACGCGGTCGAGATCCCGAAGCTGTCGTCGCTGGTGCTGAAGCACGCCCTCGACGCGCCCCTGAAGGGGCTCGACAGCCTGCCGCGGTCGGAATGGCCGCCCGTGCCGATCGTGTTCTGGTCGTTCCGCATCATGGTCGGCCTCGGCATGCTGATGCTGCTCCTGGGCGCCCTCAGCCTCCTCGCCCGCTGGCGCGGCACCCTCTACGCGTGGCGCCCCCTGCACCGCTTCGCGGTGGCCATGGGCCCGGCGGGCTTCGTGGCGGTGCTGGCCGGCTGGATCACCACCGAGGTCGGGCGCCAGCCCTACACGGTCTACGGCCTGCTGCGCACGGCGCAGTCGGCCTCGCCGCTGCACGCGCCGGCGGTGGCGGCCTCGCTCACCGCCTTCGTGGTGATCTACTTCGCGGTCTTCGCCATGGGCACCGGCTACATGCTGCGCCTGATGGGCCAGCCCCCGCATGCCGGCGAGAGCGGGATCGAGCCCGGCGCGCCGATCCGGACGGCGGGCATCACGCCCGCCCCGGCGATCGATCCCGATCGCCACCTCCAGCCGGCCGAGTGAGGGACCCATGGCCTACAGCGTCGATCTCACGGTGGTCTGGGCGCTCGTGATCGCCTTCGCGGTCTTCGCCTACATCGTCATGGACGGCTTCGATCTCGGCATCGGCCTCCTGTTTCCGGTCCTGCGGCCGGGCACGGAGCGCGACACCGCCATGAACTCGGTCGCCCCCGTCTGGGACGGCAACGAGACCTGGCTGGTGCTGGGCGGCGGCGGCCTGTTCGCCGTCTTCCCGCTGGCCTACGCGGTGATCCTGCCGGCGCTCTACGCGCCGATCATCGCGATGCTGCTCGGGCTGATCTTCCGCGGCGTCGCCTTCGAGTTCCGCTGGCGCGACCCCCGCCACCGCGCCGCCTGGGACGTGGCCTTCGCGGGCGGCTCGCTGGTGGCGGCCCTCGCCCAGGGCATCACCCTGGGCGCGCTCCTGCAGGGCATCACGGTCGAGGGGCGGGCCTATGCCGGCGGCTGGTGGGACTGGCTCACGCCCTTCAGCCTCCTCGTCGGCGCGAGCCTGGTCGTCGCCTACGCGCTGCTCGGGGCGACGTGGCTGGTGATGCGCACCGAGGGCCTGCTCCAGCTGCGGGCCCGGCGCCTGGCCCTGCGCCTCACCGCGGCGACGGTGGCGGCCATCGCCCTCGTCAGCGCGGTGACGCCGTTCCTCCAGGGCCGCTACTACGAGCGCTGGCTGGCGATGCCGAACGTGCTCGTCACCGCGCAGATGCCGCTGCTCGTGGCGCTCGCGGCTTACGCCCTGTGGCGCACCCTGCGGGGCGGCGCCGAGCGGGCGCCCTTCCTGATCGCGCTGGGGCTGTTCGCCCTGACCTTCCTGGGGCTCGGCATCAGCATCTTCCCCGACATCGTGCCGGGCCGGATCACGATCTGGCAGGCGGCCGCCCCCGAGGCGAGCCAGATCTTCCTGCTGGCCGGCGCGTCGGTTTTGATCCCGATCATACTGGCCTACACCGCGTACGCGTACTGGGTCTTCCGCGGCAAGGTCGACGCGCACGGATATCACTGATGGCACCCGCAGCAGCACAGCCCCTCTGGAAGCGCCTCGCGTGGTTCGCGGGGCTCTGGGCCTCCAGCATCGTCGGCCTCGGCTTCGTCGCGACGGTCCTGCGGTATTGGCTCAAGAGCTGATAGACCGGGGCGGCGCCCGCCCGATTATCGCCCGCGTCGGATCCCTGCCGTGCAACTGCCCCCGCTCGTCCAGACCTTCGTGCTGCATTTCGGCGAGATGGGCTCGCGCTGGGGCATCAACCGGACCGTGGGGCAGATCTACGCCCTGCTGTTCGTGGCCGAGCGGCCGCTCAACGCCGACGAGATCGTCGAGCGGCTCGGCGTGTCGCGCTCCAACGTCAGCATGGGCCTGAAGGAGCTCCAGGCCTGGAACCTCGTCCGGCTCCAGCACCGGCCCGGCGACCGGCGCGACTACTTCACGACGCCCGAGGACATCTGGCAGATCGTCCGCACGCTGGTCGAGGAGCGCAAGAAGCGCGAGGTCGACCCGACCTTGACCCTCCTGCGCGAGCTCCTGATGCAGGAGCCGGCGACCGAGGAGGAGCGGCATGCCCAGGCGCGCCTGCGGGAGATGCACGACCTCTTCGAGCTGTTCGCCGGCTGGTACGCCGACGTGCGCCGCCTCGACACCGAGCGCCTCGTCCAGCTCCTGACGCTCGGCTCGAAGGTCCAGAAGGTTTTGGAGATGAAGGATCGCCTGACCCGCCTGCCGGGCCGGATCGGCGGCCGGTCGGCCAAGTCGGACTGAGCCGCCTCGCGACCGATCAGGCCTCGGCGAGCGCCCCCCGATAGAGGGCGATGAGCGAGGCGCCGACATGCTCGATGTGGCGCCGCAGGCACGCGGCCGCCGCCTCGAACGCGCGGTCCTCGCACAGGGCCAGGATCTGCGCGTGCTCGCTGACCGCGCGGGTCGCGTCCTCGGAGGTCGCGATCTGCAGCCGCGTCGGCCGCTCGCAATCCTGCAGCAGCGCGGAGACGATCGCCAGCGACCGCGGCCGGCCGGCGTGCCGGATCAGGTCGAGGTGGAAGCGGCTGTTCAGGTCGCCCCACCGGAGGACCTGACCGGTCTCCAGCGCCGCGCCGTACTCCTTCGAGAGCGCGTCGAGATCGCGGATGTCGTCGGGGGTCAGGTGCGGGGCCGAGAGCAGGAGCAGTTCCGGCTCGAGCTGGACGCGCAGCTGGAAGATGTCCTCGACCTCCTGCAGCGAGAGGCCCGTCACGACCGCCCCGCGGTGCGGCACGATCCGCACGAGCTTGCTGGCTTCCAGCTGCAGCAGGGCCTCGCGCACCGGGATCCGGCTGATCCCGAACTCCTCCGCCAGGGCGTCCTGGCGGAGCTGCACTCCCGGCGGCAGTTCACCGTTCAGGATCTGCTCGCGGAGCGAGTCCGCCACGGCCGCCGCCACAGTCTTGTGCCGCAACCGGTCGGGTGCGGGGCGTCCGGGAATCAAAGGGGACATCGACGCCTCAACAGAATCGTATACATGTATACAAGGCGCCTTACTGACCGGAAAATACGCCGCTGTCCAATGCCAGATTGTCCTGGATAAACCTGAAGTTTGCTTGGCCGAGATTCCCGGCCGAGCGGCAAGTCTCGGCCGTTCTCCGACAGATGCACCCGCAAGGAGCAGGCCGTCTTCGGAGGCACGGTGCTCGCCGGTAACGCACGTTCGCGTAGACGGCATTGATCCAGGTGAATGACGTGCCTGGATCGCGCGCGCCGGCGCGGGACTCACCGGTCCGCCGCGTGGCCTCGCGGCGGCGGCGCGGCCCAGGGCGCCTGGCCGAGGGTCTGGGCGAGATGGGCGATCAGCGCCGTCACCCGCGCCGGCCGCGGATCGCCCGGCGGCGTGACGAGGTGCAGGGCGATCGGCGGCGGCGACCAGGCCGGCAGCACCCGCTCGAGGCGCCCGGCTTCGAGGTCGTCCCAGATCATGAAGTCGGGCTGCAGGGCGAGTCCGAGGCCGGCCCGCAGCGCCGGCGCCAGCGCCTCGGCGTTGTTCGCCCGGAGCTGGCCCGCCGGCACGACGACGGCCTCCGCGCCGCTCCCGTCCACGAAGCGCCAGCGGTCCGGCGTCGGCAGGTAGGCGTAGCCGAGGCAGGTGTGGTGGACGAGGTCGTCCGGGTGCTCGGGCCGGCCGTGCCGGTCGAGATAGGCGGGCGTGGCGACCAGCGAGCGGCGGATCTCGCAGAGCCGGCGCGCGCGCAGGGAGGAATCCGGCAGGGCCGCGATGCGCAGCCCGATGTCGAACCCGCCGCCGACGAGGTCGACGACCGCGTCCGACAGGTGGAGATCCACCGAGACGGCCGGGTACTCCCGGAGGAAGGCCGGCAGGATCGGGGCCACGTGCATCACCCCGAAGGTCATCGGCGCCGCGAGCCGCACCAGCCCGCGCGGCTCCGCGGCGCCCGCCGTCGCCAGCGCCTCCGCGGCCTCGCCCTCGGCGAGGATGCGCGCGGCACCGTCCTTGGCGGCCTGCCCGGCCTCGGTGAGGGCGAGCTTCCGCGACGTGCGGTTGAACAGGCGGGCGCCGATCCGCAGTTCGAGCCGGCTCACCGCCTTCGAGACCGTGGCCTTCGACAGGCCCAGTTCCGCGGCGGCGCGGCCGAAGGAGCCGGTCTCCACCACCTTGGCGAACACGGCCCAGGCCTCGAAATCGGGCAGTCTCATCGATCAGATCCGGAAACGATAGGTTTCCACCGTTTCTATTTTCGCCGCCCATGGCAAGGGGCACATTCCCGTCATCGCAACAGGCCGCCCGCCGCGGCCTTCCGTCGGGAGACATCGCCATGGTTCAGACCGGCCTCCACCACGTCACGGCCTTCTCCGGGCCGGCCCTGCGCAACCTCGACTTCCACACCCGAATCCTCGGGCTGCGTCTGGTGAAGAAGACCGTCAATTTCGACGATCCGGGCACCTACCACCTGTACTACGGCGACGCGGCCGGGCGGCCCGGCACGATCCTGACCTTCTTCCCCGTCGAGCACGCCGCGCCGGGCCGGGTCGGGATCGGCGAGACCCAGGAGACGGCCTTCCGGGTTCCCCGCGCCTCCATCGGCTGGTGGACCCACCGGCTCATCGAGAAGGGCGTGGCCCACGAGCCGCTGGTCCAGGTCTTCGGCGCGCCGACGCTGCGCTTCCGCGACCCGGACGGCATGATGCTCGCGCTGGTGGGCGTCGATGTCGGCGACGCGGAGGGCTGGGCGTCGAGCGAGGTGCCGGCCGAGCACGCGATCCGCGGCCTGCACGGCGTCACGCTCCTCCTCGACAGGGCCGAGGCGACCGCCGCGATCCTCACGGAGGTGCTCGGGCTGGAGGAGGTCGGCCGCGAGGGCAACCTGATCCGCTTCGCGGGCAGCGCCGAGCTCGGCGGTCTCGTCACCCTGCGGGCCGTCGGCGGGTTCCTGCCAGGCCGCCCGGGGGCGGGCTCGGTCCACCACATCGCGTTCCGGGCGGCGGACGACGCCGCGCAGGCCGCGATGGGCCGGGCGCTCGCGGCGCGGGGGCTCCACGTCACCGAGCAGCGCGACCGCCAGTACTTCCGCTCGATCTACTTCCGCGAGCCCGGCGGCGTGCTGTTCGAGATCGCCACCGACGCGCCCGGCTTCGCGGTGGACGAGCCGATCGAGGCCCTCGGCCAGGCCCTCAAGCTCCCCGCCGGCCTCGAGCCGCACCGGGCCGAGATCGAGGCCGTCCTGCCCGCAGTCGCCTGAGCCGCGACACCACCATGCCCGCCCCGCGCCCGCGCGGGGCGGGACCTCTCCCCGTCACCCCTGAGGCCATCATGACCCAGGACACCGCCGGCTTCATCCACCGCTTCGAGCCCGGTCCCGACACCGCGCGTCCGCTGCTGCTCCTGCACGGGACCGGCGGCGACGAGACCGACCTCCTGCCCCTCGGCCGCACGGTCGCGCCGGAGGCCGCCCTGCTGGCGCCCCGCGGCGCCGTCAGCGAGAACGGCATGCCGCGCTTCTTCCGGCGCCTGGCGGAGGGCGTCTTCGACGAGGCGGACCTGCGCCGCCGCACCGGCGACCTCGCGGCCTTCGTGGCGGCCGCCCGGACGCGGTACGGGCTCGGGGCGCCGGTGGCGCTGGGCTTCTCGAACGGCGCCAACATCGCCGCGTCGCTGCTGCTGCTCCGGCCGGAGACCCTGGCGGGCGCGGTCCTGATCCGCCCGATGGTGCCGTTCGCCGAGCCCCCGGCCGCGGATCTCGCCGGCCGGCCGGTCCTGATCCTCTCCGGGGCGATGGACCCGATCGTGCCCGCCGAGAACGCGCGGCGCCTCGCGCAGCAGCTCACCGCGGCCGGAGCCCGCGTCGAGCACCGGATCCTGCCGACGGGCCACGGCCTGTCGCAGGCCGATATCGGCCTGGCGCTGAACTGGCTTCGCGGCCTCGCACTTCCCGAAGCGGCCTGAGCCGGCCGCGCACGACAGGACGGAGCGTTCGACGATGCCCCCGATCTATTCTTCCAGCGCGACCGCCCTGCTGCCGGTGACCGGCCGGGTCCTGATGAGCGCGATCTTCCTCGTGAGCGGCGCCGGCAAGCTCGCGGCCCCGGCCGCGACGCTCGCCACCATCGAGGCCGCCCAACTGCCGCTGCCGCCGCTCGCCTACGCGGCGGCGACCTCCGTGGAGGTCGTCGGCGGGCTGCTGCTCGTTGCCGGCTATCGCACGCGGCTGGTCGCCCTGGCCCTCGCGCTCTTCGCGGTGGCCACCGCGGTGACCTTCCACGCGGCCCTCGGCGACCAGAACCAGATGTTCCACTTCCTGAAGAACCTCGCCATGGCCGGCGGCTTGCTTCAGGTCGCGGCCTTCGGGGCCGGCCCGCTCAGCCTCGACGCGCGGCAGGGCCGAGCCTGACCGGTCCGTCGGTCCGCGCGACCCCTGCTTCTCGACCTCTGCCTTCTCGACCCTCGGGAGACCACGATGCCCTACTTCACCGCGCAGGACGGCACCCAGATCTACTACAAGGACTGGGGCGCCGGGCAGCCGGTGGTCTTCAGCCACGGCTGGCCGCTCAACGGCGACGCCTGGGAGGACCAGATGCTGTTCCTCGCGGAGCGCGGGTTCAGGGTCATCGCCCATGACCGGCGCGGGCACGGCCGCTCCGGGCAGCCCTGGTCGGGCAACGACATGGACACCTTCGCGGACGACCTCGCCGGGCTGATCGCCCATCTCGACCTGCGCGACGCGGTGCTGGTCGGCCACTCCACCGGTGGCGGCGAGGTCGCCCGCACCATCGGGCGGCACGGGACGGCGCGCATCGCCAAGGCGGTCTTGGTCGGGGCCGTGACGCCCCAGATGGTCCGGACCGACGCGAACCCGGGCGGCCTGCCCCGGGACGTGTTCGACGGCATCCGGGACTCGGTCCTGCGCGACCGGTCCCAGTTCTTCAAGGACCTGAGCGGCCCGTTCTACGGCGCCAACCGCCCCGGCGTCGCGATCAGCGAAGGCCTGCGGGACACGTTCTGGATGCAGGGCATGATGGCGGGCCTGCGGAACGTGCACGCCTGCGTGGCGGCCTTCTCGGAGACCGACTTCACCGAGGACCTGAAGCGCATCGACGTGCCGACCCTGCTCGTGCACGGCGACGACGACCAGATCGTGCCGATCGACGCCGCCGCGCGCGCCGCCGTCAAGCTCGTGCCGGGCGCCGTGCTGAAGGAGTATCCGGGCGCCCCGCACGGGCTGGCCGCCACCCACAAGGACCGGCTCAACGCCGACCTGCTCGCCTTCATCCACGGCTGAGATCCCGGGTCGCGTTGACCGGCGGCCTTCCCCACGCCGGTTCGGGCTCCTAAAGCCTGCGACGGGCCGCGCCCCGCGGCCCGTCAGACGCCAGAAGCCGCACGGATCCCCGCATGCCGACCTCCGACGCACCGCTCACCATCGGGATCATCGGCGCGGGAATCATGGCCGAGCGCCTGCTCGGCGCGATCCACGGGGCGACGGACTCGCCCGTGCGGGTCGCGGCGATCTGGGATCCGGCCCCGGCGGCCCTGGACCGGATCGGCGCGGCCTTCCCGGCGGTGCCGCGGGTGGCCGATTCCGCCGCCGTCGTGGCGGCGAGCGACTGCGTCTACGTCGCCTCGCCGCCCGCCTCGCATCTCGGCTACGCCCGCGCCGCCCTGGCGGCCGGCCGGAGCGTCTTCTGCGAGAAGCCGCTGGCCATCGATCGCGCCGATGCCCGCGCCTTCGTGGCGGAGGCGAGGGGCGCGGGCGCGGTCAATTTCCCGTTCGCCTCGTCGCCGGGCGTGGCGACGATCGAGCGCTGGATCGCGGCCGGCGCGGTCGGCACGCCACGGGCGCTCACCGTCGCGGTGGCGTTCGCCCGCTGGCCCCGGCCCTGGCAGGCCGACGCCGCCCGCTGGCTCGACGCGCGGGGCGAGGGCGGCTTCACCCGCGAGGTGGTCTCGCACTTCCTGTTCCTGGCCCGCCGCCAGCTCGGCCCGCTCGCCGGGCTCGCCGGACGGATCGACTTCCCGGAACCGGGCCGGTCCGAGCGCGCGATCGACGTGACGCTCACGGCGGGCGGGATCCCCGTCACCCTGACAGGCCGGGTCGGGGGCGTCGCGGCCGACGACCACAACACGTGGACGCTGGAGGGCGACGCGGGCGCCGTCCGGCTGCGCGACTGGGCCATCGCCGAGCGACGGGGCGCCGACGGGCGCTTCGAGCCGGAGCCCGACGCGATCCCGAACGAGAAGCTGCGGCCGATCACGCTCCGGCGCCAGCTCGAGGGCGTCGTCCGCATGGCGCGCGGCGAGCCCCACCACCTCGCCACCTTCGCGGAGGCGCTCGACGTGCAGGAGGTCGTCGAGGCGATCCTGACCCTGTGAGGGCGGCCCGCGACGGGGTCAGGAATCCAGCAGGTCGATCAGGAACGGGATCAGCGGCGCGTCGGCGGGCGGCATCGCGAGGTCGCGCAGGGTCTTGGGGCGCACCCACTTGAGCGCCTGCCCCTCCATCGGGCGCGGCGTCCCCGTCCAGCGCCGGCAGATGTAGAGCGGCATCAGCAGGTGGAAGTCCAGGTAGGCGTGGCTCGCGAAGGTCAGCGGCGCGAGGCACGGCTCCTCGACCTGGATGCCGAGCTCCTCCGCCAGCTCGCGGATCAGCGTCTGCTCGGGGCGCTCGCCGGGCTCGACCTTGCCGCCGGGGAACTCCCACAGGCCGGCGAGCTGCTTGCCCGCCGGGCGCTCGCTCACCAGGACGCGGCCGTCGACGTCGACGAGGGCGACGGCGACCACGAGGAGCAGGCGCAGGGGGAGGCCATCGGGGGTGCTTCCGGGGGCGCTCACTGCGCCACCGCGAAGGTGGCCGAGACCTCGGAGGACATCGGGATCGTGCCCGCCTCCAGCGGCACCCGCCGTCCTTTGGCCGCCATCGGCGCCGCCCGGGCCATCTCCAGCACCGGGCGGTACGGCGTGCCGGCCGCGGCTGTGCTCAGCGTGCAGAGCGGGCCGAGCTTGGCGCCGACCGCCTCCGCGAGGGCCTCGGCGCGGATCCGCGCGTCCCGGGTCGCCGCCACCTGGAGGGCCGCCTCGCTCTTGTCCGGGTCGCGCAGCCCGAAGCTCACGCCGTCGATGCGGTTGGCGCCGGAGTCGAGGGCCTGCCGGAGCAGGTCGCCGAGGCGGTCCATGTCGGCGAGCCGGACGGTGACGAGGTTGCTGGCGCGGTAGCCGTCGGGCTCCTCGGTGACGGCGCCCATCGGCCGGGCGACGGTGCGGGTCGCGGTCTGCAGGGTGACGGCGGCCGTGCCGAGATCGGCGGGCGGGACCCCGAGGGCGCGGGCCTGCGCCGAGACCCCGGCCACCGCCTTCGAGGCCGCGTCGAGGGCCGCCGCCGCACTCGCGCCGCGCGCCTCGATGCCGATCGTCACCTCGGCGAAGTCCGGCGCCCGCGTCTCCGACGCGCGCCCGACGACGCTGATGTGGCGCTTGCACGCCGCGTCGTCGGCCCGCGCCGCGGTCGCCAGGCTCAGGACGAGGAGGGCGCCGGACAGGACCGCCCTCACGAGCGGTAATCCCCGTTGATCTCGACGTAGGCCTTGGTCAGGTCGCAGGTCCAGACGCGGGCCGTGCCGCCGCCCAGGCCGAGATCGACCCGGACCGTGATCTCCGGCTCGCGCATCACGGCGCTCGCCGCCGCCTCGCTGTAATCGGGGTCGCGGGCGCCCTGGACCGCCACCCGCACGTCGCCGAACCAGATCGCGAGCCGGTCGCGGTCGGCGGGCTCGCCGGCCTTGCCCACGGCCATCACCACGCGGCCCCAGTTGGCGTCCTCGCCGGCCACCGCGGTCTTCACCAGCGGCGAGTTGGCGATCGACATCGCGATGCGGTGCGCGGAGGCGTCGCTCTCGGCGCCGGTGACCCGCACGGTGACGAACTTGCGCGCGCCCTCGCCGTCCTTGGCGACGAGCTGGGCCAGCTCCACCAGCAGGCCGTCGAGCGCCTCCCGGAAGCCGGCGAGGCGCGGGTCGGCGGGATCGGTGACCGCCGGGTTGCCGGCCCTGGCGGTGGCGAACAGCATCAGCGTGTCGGAGGTGGAGGTGTCGCCGTCCACGGTCACGCAGTTGAAGCTCGTCTTCGTCCCGGCCGAGAGGAGCGCCTGCAGCACGTCCTGCGGCAGGGCCGCGTCGGTGAAGACGAAGGACAGCATCGTCGCCATGTCGGGGGCGATCATGCCGGCGCCCTTGGCGATGCCGTTGATCGTCACGCGCACGCCGTCGATCTCGGCCGTGCGCGTCGCGAGCTTCGGGAAGGTGTCGGTGGTCATGATCGCCCGGGCCGCCTCGGTCCAGGCGGCCGGCCCGTCCTCGGCGCGGGCCGCGCAGTCCGCCAGCACGCCCGCGAACCTCTCCGCCGGGAGCGGCTCGCCGATCACGCCGGTCGAGGCGACGTAGACCTCGCGCGCGCCGCAGCCCGCCGCCTCCGCGGTGATCTCGACGGTGCGCGCCACCGCGTCGCGCCCGAGCCGGCCCGTGAAGGCGTTGGCATTGCCGGAATTGACCACGAGCGCCCGCGCCGACCCGTCGGCCAGGGCGTCGCGGCACCAATCCACCGGCGCCGAGGGACACTTCGACCGGGTGAACACCCCGGCGGCCCGGGTCCCGGCCTCCAAAGCCACGTAGAGCACGTCGGTGCGGCCGCTGTAGCGGATCCCCGCCTGGGCGGTCGCGATTCGCACGCCCGGCAGGGGCGGCAGATCGGGCATCGCGGTGGGCGCCAGCGGGGAGACGGGAGGGGCTTTCGCGGACGACATCGGCTCGGGCTCCGGCAGCGCGCGGCTCAGGTCCCGCGGCGGCCCGGTGTTGCCCGCGCGACCCCGCCGGCGTCAACTCCGTGCCCAGCCTATGATCAGGCCGCCGGAGTGCTTCGCCATTGTGCAACGGCGGCGCCGAATGCGGCGCGATGACGGCGCCGGGCTTGCGTGTGGATTGCATCCCAGCTTAGCATGCTGCATCGCAAAGCCAGCGCGAAGTCGAGTGCGGAATGCCCCCAGCCGACGACGAGACTGCCTCGAGCAGCCTTCCCCAGGGCAGCTGCTACCGGATCCAGGTTCTGGTCGTCGGCCGCCACAAGCGCTGGCGCGACGAGGTCTCGGCCCAGGTCCGGATGCTGGGCTACCAGGTCACCGCCTGCGACCGCGGCGTCGACGCCATGACGGTGCTGGCCCTGGGCCTGCCGGTGGACGTGCTGGTGGTCGATACCGCGCTCCAGGGCGGCCTGTGCTGCGCGCAGCTGGCCGTCGAGGCCCGGGCCCTGCGCCCGGCCCTGCGCATCATCCTCGCCAGCGACCCGGTCGACGCCATGGGGCCGGAGGCGTCGGTCCGCGTGCCCGACGCGCTGCTGGTCCCGCGCGACCAGTTCCAGAACGGGATGATCGCCACGACCATGCGCGAGGCGCTGGCGAGCCGCGCCGCCTGAACTCCGGCGCGAGGCCTGATCGACCCGGACGGCCCGCGAGCCGAGGGTCTGCGCGACCCGTCGATCGAATCGCGGCCGACGCGCTTCAGGCCGTCGCCATGTCTCCCCGAAGGTCGGGACTGTAGCGCGGGTCTTCCTGCCCGATGTCAGCAACGCGGGCCGGACCGTGCCGCAATGCAAGTGCATCGCCCGCGTGATCCAGCGCGAGCGTGTACCGCGCGAAGTCTCGACGCCGCTCGGCAGCGGACACGCGCAGGGCGAAGCTTCCGGGCGGACCGGGAGGCGCCGTCAGAACTGATCCATCGCGACGAGAACGCACCGATTGCCGTTTGCGCGCGCAGCCCGGCAGGTTTGGTCACCTCGAGCGCCCGAGATATCGGGTCTGGCTCTAAGTATTGTCGTCTATCATCTATAATACAAGTTGAACTTGATCGCGCGACACGATGTTGTCATGATCGTATCGTCTATCGTAAGGCCGAAAGTCTGGCCTCTTCTGTGGAAGATACGTCTGTGAAAACTGGGATACGCACTCGTCTCTACGCGGGATTTGCGATGCTCGTCATGATCATGGGCATCATCGGCGCATTCGCGATCTACCAGCAGGCTGTCATCGGCGCGGACCACGCGCTTCAGGAGCGCGTGGAGCGGGGGGCGCAATCGGTCCTGATGATCGACGGTCACGCCGCACGCCTCGTCGGGACGGCCGAACGGTACCGGCTCCAGCCGGATCCCGACCTGATCGCCGCGATGGAGCAGGCCCGGCAGGCGATCGAGCAGACCTGCGACCGGTACTTCTCGCTGGCCATGACGGACGGGGGGCGGAAGCTCTACGACGACGTGCGGGAGGCCGCCCGCGCCATGAAGCCGGAGCTGGAACGCCTCGCGGCGTCGGGGGCGAGCCTGCGCGAGGCCAGGACGAAGCTCTACGAGACCGGCAACGCGCTCACCACCCTTCTCGCGAGCCTGCTCGCGGACGTGCGCGCCCGGGCCGGCGAGGCGATGCTCGCGCGGGTCGAGCACGTCGAGAACGCCGTCCTGCGGTCCCGCATCGCGTCGGCCCGCTTCGTGATCGGCCTGGACGCCCATGACCGCGACGCCTTCGAGCAGCGGGTCGAGCAGGCTCTTGCGGCCCTGGACGCGTTCAAGGACGCGCAGGGCGGCGCGGTCTTCGGGCAGCAGGTCAGGTCCGTCCGCGACGCGCTGATCGCCGCCGCGGCCGGCTTCCGCACGTACGATCGGGCGGTGGCGTCGGCGAAGGCGACGTTCGAGACCGGGATCAAGCCCCACGCCGACGCGATCGACCGGCTCGGCATCGCGCTGCGCGACCGGATCGTGGCCGCCGGCGAGACGATTTCCCGGGAGACCGCCCTGGCGGCGAGGCGGGCTCGGTACATCCTGATCGGCCTGGTCGCCGCGGCCCTGCTCCTCGGGGGTATCCTGGCCTTCGTGCTGGCCCGCAGCGTCATCCGACCGGTCGCCGGCATGACGGAGGCGATGACGCGGCTGGCCGAGGGCGATCTTCACGTCGCGGTGCCGTACCGCGCGGCGACCGACGAGATGGGCGCGATGGCCAAGGCCGTCGACGTCTTCCGCCAGAACGCGGTCGCGCGGGCGGAGCTCGAGGCGGCGCAGGCCGCCGAGCGGGAGGCCCGCCTGCGCCGGGCCGAGCGGGTCGAGCAGCGCGTCCACGCCTTCCAGGCGAAGATCGCCGCCTCGCTCGACATCGTCACGGCGGCGACCAGCGAACTCGACGCGACCGCGCAGGCGATGACCCGGGTGGCCGACAACACCAACAGCCAGGCCGTGACGTCGAGCTCGGCCGCTGCCCAGACCTCGGCCAACGTCCAGACCGTCGCGGCCGCCGCCGAGGAGATGGTCTCCTCGCTCCAGGAGATCGAGCGGCAGGTCGTGCGCTCGAACGCGGTGGCCGGTCACGCCGCCCACGAGGCCGAGGCGACCAACGCCGCCATGGCGAGCCTGCACGCCGCCGCCGAGCAGATCGGGGCCGCCGTGATGATGATCTCCGGCATCGCGAACCAGACCAACCTGCTCGCCCTCAACGCCACCATCGAGGCGGCACGGGCCGGCGAGGCGGGACGCGGCTTCGCCGTCGTGGCCTCCGAAGTGAAGGAACTCGCCGCCCAGACGGCGCGGGCGACCGAGGAGATCGGCGGCCAGATCGCCGCGATCCAGGCGGCCTCCGGGCAGGCCGCGGAGGCGATGGCGCAGATCGCCCGCACGATCGCCTCCGTGAACGAGATCAGCGGCGCCATCGCGGCGACGGTGGTGCAGCAGACGGCGGCCACCGGCGAGATCTCGCGCAATGCCGGCGAGGCGGCGCGGGGGACGGAGGGCGTCTCGGCCAACGTGGCGCGCGTGCTGGCCGCCGCCCGGGAGGCCGGGAGCGCCGCCGCGCAGGTTCAGAGCGCGGCGGCCGAACTGGCGACGCAGTCCCTGACGGTCAAGCGCGAGGTCGACAGCTTCCTCAGCGACATCCAGGCCGCTTGAGCGACCGGTCTAGATGGCGGCAGCGGGGTCGCTCTCGTCACCGTCGCCGTCGCGGCTCCGCCGGTCGCGCGGCCGCCGGTCCAGGAACGAGCGGCCGATGGCGCGCAGGGGCGCCGTCAGGCGGCGAACGTCCTCGGCCCGCTCCATGATGCGCTCGCCGTTGCGGATCTCCTTATCGAGCCGCGCCATCGTCCGTGCGAGCGCCGGATCGTCGTCGTCCAGCCAGACCTGGGTCACGCGGGCGAAGGCGATGACCACGCCCTGCAGTTTGAGTTGCCCGAGCGACCCCTCGGTGTCGATCCCGGCCGCCGCCAGCATGTAGCGGTGCGAGTTCAGCATCACGCCGTTCAGCGCCAGCATCGAGAGCGGCTCGCCCCGGAGCGCGTAGGCGATCCGGCGCAGCGCCGGCTTGTAGGGCTCCATGGCGTCGAGGCGGCGCATCAGCACGTCGAACAGCCGCTCGCGGGTCGGCTCCTCCTCGAGACCCGTGAGATCACCCTCCAGAACCTTGCGATCGATGATGCGTGTCAGCCCGCCGAGAACCGCCCCCTTCGACGGGAACAGGTCGCGCAGCTCGGCGAGCGTCAGGCCCGCCTCCCGGGCGATGTCGCTGACCTCGATGTCGTTCCAGGGCTGCTCGGCGGCGAGGCGCATCAGGGCCTCGACGGCGGCCTCCCGGGGCGACAGCTTCGGCGCGCCGCCCTGCTCCCCCGAATCGGCTGTCCCGGTCTGGCCGCTCCCCCGCGCCCCGCTCTCCTGCGCGACGCTCGCGTGGGCAGCGCCCTCTCGGGCAGCGCCTTCCTGCGCGTCGCCCGCCTTGGCGGGGCTCGAGGCCTTGCGGGGCCGCTTCGAGGGGGCTTTGCTGTCGGTCATGGATCGGTCGCCCGGTCTGATCGGTCGTGTCGCCTCATGTAGGCGGGCGGGCCGCGAAGGGCAGGTCCGTCGCGCGGCCATGCCGCACGGGCGCCGCCCGATGTCAGTCCCCGATGCCAACGCCCGATGTCAGCCGGACAGTTCCCCCGCCCGCCGACGGGCCGCGGCCACGGCCTCGCGCATCAGCGCGCCGAGGCCGTCCTCCCGCATCAGCACGTCCAGGGCCGCCGCGGTGGTGCCGCCGGGCGACGTGACGTTGCGGCGCAACTCCGCCGCCTCGGCCGGGCTGGCATCGAGGAGCGCGCCGGCTCCCACCACGGTCGCCCGGGCGAGGCGGCGGGCGACGTCGGGCTCCAGACCGGCCGCGATGCCGGCCTCCGCCAGCGTCTCGGCCAGGAGGAAGACGTAGGCCGGTCCGGAGCCCGAGACCGCTGTCACGGCGTCGATCTGCGCCTCGTCGGCGAGCCACGCCACGGCGCCGTTGGCCGCGAACAGGGCCTCGGCGGCCGCCCGCTGCGCGGGGGTGACCTCCGAGCTCGCACAGGCACCGGTGGCGCCCCGGCCGATGCTCGCCGGCAGGTTGGGCATCGCCCTGACGATCGCCCGCGCCCGCGGCAGCCGTCCGCGGAGATCCGCGACGGTCTTGCCCGCCAGGATCGAGACGAGGAGCGTGTCGCGGCCGATGAGCCGATCGAGCCCGGGGGCCGCCGTGTCCAGGCCCTGAGGCTTGATCCCGAGGACCAGAACGTCGCCGGGCTCGGGATCGGACGGGTTCAGGGCGATGCCCCGCTCGGCGCAGAGATCCACGATCGGGCGCACGGGCACCGGGTCGATGATGGTGGTGCGGCGGGGATCGAGGCCCGCCTCCAGCCAGCCCGCCAGCATCGCGCCGCCCATCTTGCCGGCCCCGGCCAGGACCAGGGAGGCAGGCATCCGCGCCGTGGGGGCGCCCGGGGCGGTCACGCCTCGCCTTCGGTCTCGAACAGGACGGCGTCGAGGGCCTCGCGGGCGCTCTTGCCGGCCCAGAGGACGAACTGGAACGCCTGGAAGTATCGCTCGCAGGCGTCGACCGCCGTCTTCATCATCGTGGCGCATTGCGGGTGGGTCGGGACGGCGCCGCCGGTCAGCAGGAGCGCGTGCCGGAACATCACCACGCTGTCGGTCGTCCAGAGATCGAAATGGCCGACCCAGAGCTGCTCGTTGATCAGCGCGATCAGGCGCATCACCTCGGTGCGCTGCCGCTCCGGCACCTTGAGGTCGAAGGCGCAGGCGACGTGGAGCGCCTCGACGTCCTCGATCCACGTGAAGGCGACGTTGTAGTCGGTCCAGCGACCGGGGCTCGTGACCGACATCTCGTCGGTCTCGGCCCGGTCGAAGATCCAGTCGCGCAGGGAGGCCAGCCGCTCGACGACGTCGAGCGGATGCTCGTTCCGGTCCGGGTCGTGGAAGTCGACGTTGAGAAGCGGCATGACGATCCAAAAGGACGACCCGGACGAGATCCGGCCCGACGTGGCGGTGACGCGAAACCGGAGCGCGAGAACACTCCGAGAACTGGAACGACCGGCAGATCTAGGCCGGCGGTGACGCGATCGACTGTCGAAGCTCTGCGGACATCGCCCCGCAGCCCCCGAATCACCCTATGCCCGACTATAGACCGGCCGTGACTCGCGACACAAAGTGCAGGTCACATTCAGTGAACAGGAAACCGGATCGTCGACGCCGCTTCCTGTGTAAAAGCCCGCGGCGTTGCCGCGGAGACTCAGACCACCTCGCTCAGGCCCGCGGCGCCCGCTCCGGCGCTCCCGGATCGCGCCTCCAGGGCCGCCACGCGGGCCGTCAGGGCCTCGTTCTGCGCCTGGAGCTGGGTCACGAGGTCGCGGAGCACGTCGAGCTCTTCGCGGGAGGCGATGTCGAGGTCGCGGACGACGCGCTCGAGCTGCGCCCGGACCACGGTCTCGGCCTCGCGGCGGACGCCCTGGGCGGCGCCGGCGGCGTCCGTCATGAGGCGGGCGAGGTCGTCGAACAGTCGATTGGAGGGGGGCATCGGGGTCTCCCGGATCGGCCGGCTGCCGCGGCGGCCGCCTGACGGCACGATTCGAGACGACGAGATAGGAATCTTCGGAACGGGGAGCAACGCCCGGTTCCGGCCGGGCGAGCGGAGCGGGGCCGGAAGACCCCACTCCGCCGTCCAATCACATGCGGTGCATGCGGCGGTGCATGCGGTGATGCATCATCCGGCGCTCCATGCGGCGGTGCATCATGCGCCGCTCCATGCGGCGATGCATCATGCGCCGCTCCATGGGAGTCATCCGGACATGCGTCACCGCGTCGGGCGCCGACACGGCGCCGGGCATCGCGGGCGCGGCCGAGGCCGGCTGGACGAGGGCGGCGCCGCCGAGCGAGGCCAGCACGGCGAAGGCGAAGGTCAGTTTCCTCACGAGGAGACTCCAGTTCTCTGAAGGCCGGGCTCGGCGCCCGGTTCATCCTCCCGAATGGGAGGTGCGGAGAGTCGTCTCGTGCCGGGGGACGGCACGGCGGGTCTGCGAGGACCCGCCGCCATCAACTTCCGATTTAGAGATTCGTTTCCTCGAACGCCTTCACCCACTCGGCGCAGATGCCCGAGCGGACGATGTCGTTGCGCGTGAACTCCACCACCGGGATCGGCATCATCCGGCTCTTGACCATGTGCATGACGGTCCGCAGGCCCGAGGTCTCGCGGAGATCCGTCTGCGAGACGTCGCCGTTGATGATGACCTGGCAATCGTCGCCGATCCGGGTCAGGAACATCTTGATCTCGTTGATCGTCGTGTTCTGCGCCTCGTCGAGGATCACGAGGCAGTTCTTGAAGGTTCGGCCGCGCATCACCTCGAAGGGGACGATCTCGATGTCGCCGGTCTTCAGGGCGATCTCGAAGGCGGCGGCGCCCATGCGCTCCTTCATGGCTTCGGTGAGCGGGGCGACCCAGGGGGCGATCTTCTCTTCCAGGGTGCCGGGGAAGTAGCCCAGCGACCGGCCCGAGGGCACGTTCGGTCGGGTGATGACCACCTTGGCGATGCGGCGCTGGCGGAGCTGGTCCGCCGCGCGGGTGCCGGCGATGAAGGTCTTGCCGGTGCCGGCGGGCCCCAGGACGATGACCTGCGGCGAGCGGGCGAGGGCGTCGAGGTACTCGGCTTGGCGTTCGGTGAGCGGCTGGATGGGAGCGAGATTGCGTTCTTCGTCGAAGCGTGTGCGATGAATGCGGGACGTGCGGTCTTCAACCAGTTCAAGTCGTGCGCGGCGTCTCTTCATGGATGTACACTCCAACGGGACTTGCCAACCTGGATCTGTCTCTGAACTGCCGTTTACCTGCTTGCTCCCGGTTCTACTCGCTTGCGGAACTTAATACCGGCCCAAGGCCGAAGGTTCCGCCCCGCGCTCGTCCGCCTGTGGAGAGCGTCACGACGTTCCGTGCGCGGCCGAATACGCGATGCAACTGGCGCACCAGTGCGATTCGCGCCCGACGATTGCGCGCCGGGTGTGACTAAGGGGTGACGGTCGGTGAAGGGGCTTCGAAAAAGCCGCGCGGCTGGCACGGATGCATCAGGTTCGGGACGGTGGTGTCGCGGTAACGCGGCATCCGGCACGGTCGCGATCCTCCCCGCCCGCGCGGGCGAAGCCGGCCGACCCTGCCGCCCTGACACGTCCGGGCTTGGTCGGCGGGACTAGCTCGATCCGGCCTGGACGAAGCTGTCGAGGACCATCTTCCGGCCGGCCTTGTCGAAGTCAACGGTCAGCTTGTTGCCGTCGACCGCCGCGACCGTTCCGGGGCCGAACTTGGTGTGGAAGACCCGCTGGCCGCCCTGGAAGGCCGAGGGCGCGCCCGTCGACTTGGCGATCAGCTCGCCCTCGATCTGGCGGGGACCGCCGGACTGGCCCCCGGACCGGCCCCCAGGGCCCGCCGAGCGGAAGCCGCCTCCGGACCCCGATCCGAACCCGGACCGGCCGCCCGGCGCGGTGTTGGCCTGCGCGCGCTGCCAGCCCGGCGTGCCGTAGCTCGATCCGAACGGCGTCGGGTTGCGGTCGAACCGCGAGGCGCCGGCGGAGAAGTGCGCCGGGGCTTCGACCACGTCGACCGCCGTCTCGGGCAACTCGTCGATGAACCGGGACGGGATGGTCGAGGACCAGAGCCCGTGGATGCGCCGGTTGACCGCGAAGGACAGCTTCGCGCGCTTGCGCGCCCGGGTCAGCCCGACATGGGCGAGGCGCCGCTCCTCCTCCAGGCCCGCCCGGCCGCTCTCGTCGAGCGCCCGCTGGTTCGGGAACAGGCCGTCTTCCCAGCCGGGGAGGAACACGGTGTCGAACTCGAGACCCTTGGCGGCGTGGAGCGTCATCAGCGAGACCCGCTCGGCGCCCTCCGCCTCCGAGGCCTCCATCACCAGGGAGACGTGCTCCAGGAAGGCCGCGAGGTCGGGGAACTCCTCCATGGAGCGGACGAATTCCTTCAGGTTCTCCAGCCGGCCGGCGGCGTCGGCGGAGCGGTCCTTCTGCCACATCTCGGTGTAGCCGGATTCCTCCAGGATGGTCTGCGCGACCTCGCTGTGCGGCTGCGTCTCCGCGAGCCGCGCCCATCGCGAGAAACTCTCGGTCAGCGCCCGCAGGGTCGAGCGGACCCGGGGCTTCAGCTCGTCGGTCTCGCACAGGCGCGCGGCGGCGATGCGCAGAGGCAGCCGGTTGGCGCGGCCGTAGGTGTGGAGCTGCTGCAGAGTGGCGTCGCCCAGGCCGCGCTTGGGCGTGTTCACGACCCGCTCGAAGGCGAGGTCGTCGCTGACGTTCACGGTGGCGCGCAGGTAGGCCAGCGCGTCGCGGATCTCGGCGCGCTCGTAGAAGCGCGGGCCGCCGATGACCCGGTAGGGCAGCCCGAGCTGGACGAACCGGTCCTCGATCTCGCGCATCTGCGCCGAGATCCGCACCAGCACGGCGATCTCCGAGAGGGGATGCTGCTTGGACTGGAGGGACTCGATCGACTCGGCGAGCATCCGCGCCTCCTCTTCCGAATCCCACGCGCCCGTCACGGTGACGCGCTCGCCCGGCTCGTCGTCGGTGCGCAGGGTCTTGCCGAGGCGGCTCTCGTTCCTGGCGATCAGCCCGGAGGCGGCGGCAAGGATGTGGCCCGTGGAGCGGTAGTTGCGCTCCAGGCGCACCACCACCGCGCCCGGGAAGTCGTGCTCGAAGCGCAGGATGTTGTCGACCTCGGCCCCGCGCCAGCCGTAGATCGACTGGTCGTCGTCGCCGACGCAGGCGATGTTCTTGCGGGATTGCGCCAGGAGGCGCAGCCACAGGTACTGAGCGACGTTGGTGTCCTGGTACTCGTCGACCAGGATGTAGCGGAACCTGTCCTGGTAATTGGCCAGGACGTCGGGGTTCTCCCGCCAGAGCTTGAGGCAGAGCAGCAGGAGATCGCCGAAATCGACGGCGTTCAGCGTCGCCAGCCGGGCCTGGTAGGCGGTGTAGAGGGCGCCGCCCTTGCCGAACGCGAAGGCCGAGGCCTCGCCCGGGGGCACCTGCTCGGGGCCGAGGCCGCGGTTCTTCCAGCCGTCGATGGCGTGGGACAGGGCGCGGGCCGGCCAGCGCTTCTCGTCGACGTTCTGGTCGGCGATGACCTGCTTCATCAGCCGGAGCTGGTCGTCGGTGCCGAGGATGGTGAAGTCGGATTTCAGCCCGACCAGCTCGGCGTGGCGGCGCAGGATCTTGGTGCCGATGGCGTGGAAGGTGCCCAGCCACGGCATGCCCTCGCCGGCCGGCCCGATCAGCGCGCCGATCCGGTGCTTCATCTCCCGGGCGGCCTTGTTGGTGAAGGTCACCGCCAGGATGTCGAAGGGGCGGGCCCGGTTGGTGGCGATCAGGTGGGCGATGCGGGTGGTCAGCACCCGGGTCTTGCCGGTGCCGGCCCCGGCCAGCACCAGGACCGGGCCCTCCGTGGTCTCGACGGCGCGGCGCTGCTCGGGGTTGAGGCCCTCGAGGTAGGCGGCCGCGTCGCGCCGGAGGGCGCCCATGGCGCGGGCAGCGATGGACGTGGCGGGCGCGCCGTCCCCGGCGGGTTGCGGATGCGGGCGGTTCTGCATCCCGCTTCCCTGGACCAAATCGCGAACGGCGTCGAGGCCGTTCGCGCCGCGGTGGGGGCGCGGAGCCATGAAGCGCGGCTGTCCGCGCCGGGGTGATCCGCGCCCTTCGGGCTCGTCGCGCTCCGCGGCCGATCGCGAGATCCGGAGGCCGCGGGCCCGGGATGCCCGAGGAACCTCGCGCGTGCCCCGACCGCCGCTCGGGACCGTGGCATCGCCGCTGGCGCCCCCGGCGGCTTATCGTGCTATGGCCGTGGCGACTGACTCGCGGGGGCACGCGGGGCACGGCGGCCCGGTGAGGTCGCGGCCTCGCGCAGAGATGGTGCGGAACGGGACCATTGCGTGATCTTCTGACCGCGCTGGCGTGCGCCGTCATCCTGGTTCTCGTGGCGGCGCTCGCGGTCCCGCCCTTCGTCGACTGGCAGGCCCATCGCGGGCTCGTCGAGCGGGCGCTCGCCCGATCCCTGGGCGTTCCGGTCCGGACCGACGGCCGGATCGAGGTCCGCCTGCTGCCGTCGCCGCGGCTGCGCGTCGACCGCCTCCATCTCGGCGCCGATCCGGACCGCCCCAGCCTCGATGCCCGGTTCGTCAAGGCCGAGATCGCCCTGGCGCCGCTCCTCAAGGGCGAGTTCCGCTTCACCGAGACCCGGATCGGCCGGGCCGAGATCAAGCTCCCGGTCGCCGGCCCGGACACGCTGAAGCTGCCGCCCGATTTCGGCGGGGCCCTGCGCGACCGCGACCTCGCTATCGAGAACCTGCACATCCAGCAGTTCCTCGTCACCACGCAGGTCCCCGCCACCGGGCGGACCGACCAGCTCTACGTCCAGGATCTGCGCCTGCAGGCGCCGGCCCTGGTCGGGCCCTGGCGGATCGAGGGGACGAGCGGCGGCGTCCCGTTCCGGGCGGTCAGCGGCACGCCGGGACCGGACGGGCGCCTCGCCGCCAAGATCTCCGGCGGCGGCGACGCGACGCCGCGCTTCGAGGCGGACGCGCGGTTCGGCCTCGTCCCCGCCGAATCCGGCGGCGCCCAGGTCGAGGCCGAGGGCTCCGCCCGCCTCGTCGTCGGGCCGCCGACCCAGGCGGCCGGCGCCTACCTGCCGTTCTCGCTGGCCGGCACCTTCAAGGCCCGGGGCACGCAGGTGCGCTTCGAGGCCGTCGACCTCGCCATCGACCCCGGCGGCCGGTCCCTGCGGCTCGGCGGCACCGGACGGCTCGACCTGCGCCAGTGGCGCGCCGGCCTGACCCTGGACGCCCGCCGCCTCGACCTCGACGCCTTCCTGGCCTCGGCGGAGGGGCAGAGCCTGATCGCCCGCGGCCTGCCGCGCTCGACGGGCAGCCTGCCGGCGATGCTCGACCTCGACCTCACGGTGGGCAGCGCCGTGCTGGGCGGCGAGGAATGGTCGAACCTCGCCCTCACCGGCACCCTGGAGCGGGCCGGCGGCCTGCTGCTGCGCCGCTTCGCGGTGACCGGCCCGGCCGAGTCCACCGTCACGGCGAGCGGGCAGGTCGAGACAGCGCCGCTGCGCTTCTCCGGCCCGGTGGCGCTCGCCGCCCCCGACTCGGAGGCGCTCGGCCGCTACCTGCGCCGCCTCGGCGCCGAGGGGCCACTCGTCGCGCTGCTCGACGGGCGGAAGATCGAGGCCGCCGCCGACCTGTCGGCCGCCGGGACCGGCCTGTCCCTGCGCAACATGCGCCTCGGCCTCGGGCCGGCGCGGATCACCGGGAACGCCCGCTACACCGCCGCCGAGGGCGCCGAGCGCGGCCGGTTCGAGGCCCAGATCCGCGCCACCGGCCTCGACATCGCCGGCCTGCCGCCCCTTGGGACGGCCCTCGGCACCCTGCGCGACACCGACCTCGCCCTGACGCTCGAGGCGAAGGACGTCCGGTTCGGCACCGCGGGCTCCGGCACCGGCACGATCGCGGCGCGGATCCAGTCGGACGGCGCCGGCCTGACGGTCGACAGCCTCGACGTCACAGACCTCGCCGGCGCCAGCGCCCGGCTATCCGGGCAGATCGGCGCGGACGGGACCGGCCGCGTCTCCGGGCGCCTCAAGGCGCCGGCGGCGGCGCCGCTGCTCGGTCTGCTCGAGCGGGTCTGGGTGGGCGAGATCCGCCTGCTGCCCGCCTTCCTGCGGGACGCGCCCCTCGACCTCGCCGTCACCCTCGACCGGGAGGGCGGCGCTGCCGCGGCCCTGCGGACCCAGGCCCGGGGCAGTGCCGGCGGCGGCACCCTCGACCTGACGCTCGCGAGCCGCGGCGCGCGGATCGAGGGCGGCACCGCCACCCTCACGGCGCCGCGGGCGGGGGCGTGGTTCGGCCGCACCGACCTCGCCGGCCTGCAGCAACCTGCCGAGCTGCGCCTGACAGCCGAGCGGCCGGAGGGCCAGACCCTCGCCCTGACGGCGAAAGGCACGGTCGCGGGCCTGCGCCTCGCCACGGGCCGCCCGATCCTGGTCGGTCCCGACTTCGTCCCGACCGGCGGCACGCTTCGCGCCGACACGGCCGACCTGGCGCCGTTCCTGACGCTGGCCGGCGCCGCGACCCTGGCACCGGGGGCGTGGCCGGCCGACCTCACCGTCACGCTGTCGCGGCAGCAGGGCGAGGCCGCCGCCGCGCTCGCCGGCACCGTCGCCGGCGCGGGGGTGAACGGGACGCTGCTGCGGTCGGCGGGCGGCGCCCTGCACGGCCGCCTCGCCCTCGACCGGCTGTCGATCCCGCAGCTCGCGGCCGCCCTGGTGATCCCGCCGGCGGCGAACGGCGCGTTCGGCCCGCCGGCCGCCCACCCGGCCCTGTCGCTCGACGCCCGGATCGCCAGCCTGGATCTCGGCCGCGGCCTCGTCGCCACCGACGCGACCGCCGCCCTCGGCCTCGCCGACGCGGGCCTCACCGTGCGCGACCTGACCGGCAAGCTCGCCGGCGGCCGGCTCGCGGGCTCGGTGACGATCGCCCGGCTCGGGGCCGGCGCATCGGTCTCGGGCTCGGGCAGCCTCGACGGCGCGGCGCTCCCCACCCTGGCCGGCGGCCCGTTCGGCGGCCGCCTGAGCGCCGACCTGCGCTTCGCCGCCACGGCCGAGACCCTGCCGGGCCTCGCCGACAGCCTCTCGGGCAGCGGCGCGCTCACCCTGACGGACCTGAGCCTGCCCGCGGCCGATCCCGCGGCGCTCGGCCGCGCTCTCGCCCGCGCGGCCGAGATGGACGACCCGCTCCGCGAGGGTCGGCTCCAGGCGCTCGTCACCGAGGAACTCGCCCGGGGCGGCGCGCAGGCGCGCGGATCCGCCCGGGCCGCCGCCACGATCGTGGGGGGCGTGCTGCGGGCCGGGCCGTTCGACCTCGATCTCGGGCCGGCCCGCTGGGTCGGCACCGTCGGCTACGACCTGCGCGCCGGGCGCCTCGACGCCCGCGGCACGCTCGCGGGCGGCCCGGTGCCCCGCGGCTGGAATGCCGGGCCGCCCGCGGTCCAGTTCGGCCTGACCGGACCGCTCGGCGCGCCCGAGCGGGTGCTCGACGTCGGCACCCTGTCGAACGGCCTCGCGGCCTTCGTGCTGCAGCGCGAGCTGGAGACGATCGAGCTGACCGAGGCCGACCAGGTGGAGCGGCAGCGCCGCCGCGCCCGGATCGAGATGGATCGGGCCCGCGCGGCGGCCCTCAAGGCCGCGGCGGACAGGACTGCCGCCGACAAGGCCGCCGAGGAGGCGGCGAGGCGGCCGCGCAACCCGGAGGAGGGTGCTGCCCAGCCACCGGCGCCGGCCGAGGCCCGGCCGTGAGGCCGGCCGCGTCCTGAGGGCGGGGGTGGGGCTGGCCAGCGTGACGGCCTCAGGCGCAGCACCCCGTGGAGCGCCGCGCCCGCACGGGCGGCGGCTCTACGCCTTCCCCACCGCCATCAGCGCGAAGGCGTAGATCAGCGCCACCTCCTCCAGCCGGTCGAACCGGCCGGCGGCGCCGCCGTGGCCGGCCTCCATGTTGATCCGCAGGAGCACCGGCCCGCCGCCCGTCATGGTGGCGCGCAGCCGCGCGACCCACTTGGCCGGCTCCCAGTAGGTCACCCGCGGGTCGGTGAGGCCGCCGAGGGCCAGGATCGCCGGGTAGTCCTTGGCGGCGACGTTGTCGTAGGGCGAGTACGACAGGATCGTCCGGAAGGCGGCCTCGCTCTCGCCCGGGTTGCCCCATTCGGGCCATTCCGGCGGGGTCAGCGGCAGCTCCGCGTCCAGCATGGTGTTGAGCACGTCGACGAAGGGCACGTCGGCGACGATGCCGGCGAACAGTTCCGGGGCGAGGTTGGCCACCGCCCCCATCAGCATCCCGCCCGCCGACCCGCCATGGGCGACGATGCGCTTCTCGGACGTGTAGCGCGCGTCGATCAGAGCGCGGGCGCAGGCGATGAAGTCCGTGAAGGTGTTGGGCTTCTTCTCGCGCTTGCCGTCGAGGTACCAGCGCCAGCCCTTCTCGGTGCCGCCGCGGATATGGGCGATCGCGTAGACGAAGCCGCGGTCGACGAGGCTCAGGAGGTTCGTGCGGAACGCCGCCGGCATCAGCGTGCCGTAGGAGCCGTAGCCGTAGAGCAGCAGCGGCGCGCCGCCGTCGAGGGCGAGGTCCCGGCGGTGCAGCAGCGAGATCGGCACCTGCTCGCCGTCCGGCGCGGTGGCGAAGAGCCGCCGGGTCACGTAGGCGGCCGGGTCGTGGCCGCTCGGCACCGCCTGCCGCTTGCGCAGGAGCCGGGTTCGGGTCGCGCAGTCGTAGTCCCAGGTCTCCGACGGGGTCGTCATCGACGAGTAGACGAAGCGGATCGTGGCCGTGTCGAAGGCGAGCCCGGCCCGCAGTCCGAGGGAGTAGGCCTCCTCGGCGAAGGCGACGACGTGCTCGGTGCCGTCGGCGAGGTCGCGCACCACGATCCGCGGCTTGGCGTTCTCGATCTCCAGCCGGACCAGGTGGCCGGCCAGCAGGTGCAGGTGGCGGATCATCACCCCGGGCCGGTGCGGCACGAGGTCGGTCCAGTTGGCGCGGCCCGGATCGTCGAGCGGCGCGGTGACGATCTTGAAGTCCTCGGCGCCGTCCGCGTTGGTGCGGATGAACAGGCGGTCGCCGCGGTGCTCGACGCCGTAGATCAGCAGCGGCGTGCGCGGCTCGACGAGGCGCAGGGGGGCGTCCTCCGCGTGGCGGTCGAGCAGCCGGACCTCGGAGGTCTCGTGGTCGCTCACCGTCACGTCGAGGAAGGCGCCGGACTGCGTCTTGCCGATGTGGACGAAGTAGCCGGCATCGGCCTCCGTGTAGACGGTCTCGTCCTCGCTCTGCCCTGTGCCGACGCGGTGGCGCATCACCTTGGCGGGGCGGTGGTTGGCGTCCACCGCCACGTACCAGAAGCTCGCGCCGTCCGCGGCCCAGACCGCCTCGCCGGAGGTCGCCTCGACCCGGTCGTCGAGATCGAGGCCGGTGGCGACGTCGCGCACCCGGATCGTGTAGAGTTCCGAGCCCTTGGTGTCGGCGCTCCAGGCGAGCCGGGCGTGGTCGTCGGAATGCACCGCGGCGGCGATCTCGAAGAACGGCAGGCCCTCACCCTCGCGGTCGCCGTCGATGAGGATCGTCTCGTCCGGGTCCAAGCCCGACTCGGGCACGTCGGGTGATGTGGCCGGCCGCCGGCAGATCAGCGGGTGCTGCCCGCCCTCGCGGTGGCGGGTGTAGTAGGCGAAGGGCCCGTCCGGCTCGGGGACGCCGCTCTCGTCCTCCTGGATCCGCCCGCGCATCTCGGCGACGAGCTGCCGCCGGAGCTCCGCGCTCCCGGCGAGCGCCGCCTCGGCGAAGGCGTTCTCGGCGTTCAGGTAGGCGGCGATGTCCTTCGGCAGCGCGGCCGGGTCCTTCAGGACCGTCTGCCAGTTCTCGGCCTTCAGCCACGCGTAGTCGTCGGTGATCTCCTGCCCGTGGACGCTGAAGCGTCGCGGCCGGGCCTCGGCCACCGGCGCGCCGGTCCTGTGAGCGAGCAAGCCGTGGCCGATCTCCGTCATCGTCTCTCCCGTCGGGTCCCGTCGCGCGCGGGTGTCGCGTCCGGGTGAGGGGATGTGTCCCGCCGGGCGCGCGGATGCAAGGCGTCCGGGGGCGCGGCCGGGGCGGGCGGCGCGTATCGCCGGCCGGGACGGCGCGGTCGCGGGACCGGGGCCGATCCGTTGCTTTCCGGCATCGGTGGCGCGGGAAACGGTCCGGCCGACGACGCGATCCGCCGGCGCGGTCCCGCGCCGGAGCGGCGTCTGGAGCCGCGCCGGGGCGGCCCGATCGTGCGGACTCGGCGAAGGCCCCGAACCCGCCAGGGACTTGGCGCAGCGGCCGATTTCGGCCTCAACGCGGCACCGGAACGCCGCGGGTGCGCCACAGATCCTGACAAGTCGAGCCGAGCACAGGCCCGAGAAAATCGCTCTGGGATTATCCGGCTCCGCGATCCGTCCGACATGAAGGGGGACTTGCGGATGGTGGAATGGCCGATTCGATGCATGTTTTGTGTGCGGAGTACCGGAAACATCGTGCGAAGCGGGGGACAACGGGCGTACTGGCGGGTGTTGCGGGGTTGCTGAGTCTGCCGGTGGAGGCGGCGGAACTTCCCGATCGGCGAAAATCGCAGCTCATCGAGCACGTGCGGATCTGCTCGGCCTACGGCCAGGCCTTCTTCTTCATCCCCGGCACCGATACCTGCCTGCGCCTCTCCGGCCGCGCGCGCTACGAGTACGCCTACCAGCCTTCCTACAGCCGTTCGGGGAGCGCGACCGCCACCCCGGGGGATTACAGCGGCTACCAGGGCCGCCTCCGGATCAACCTCGACGCCCGGTCCCAGACGTCCTACGGCACCCTGCGCGCCTTCCTCCGCCTCGACGCCGGGAGCCGGACCGGTTTCGCCACCATGCATGCCGGCGCGCTGAACCGGATCGGCGGCGCCTTCCCGGCCCTGGGCGTCGATCAGTTCGGGCGGGCCCAGCAGCAGTTCAACGTCGACAAGGCCTTCATCCAGTTCGCCGGCATCACCGCCGGCCGCGCCTCCTCGTTCTTCGATTTCTACGCTCACGACTTCGAGTTCATCGTCGCCTCCATCGGCTCGGACAATCCCTCGACCAACCTCGCCGCCTACACGGCGACGCTGGGCAAGGGCCTGTCCGCATCGCTGTCGATGGAGGACCCGGTATTCCGCCGCACGCCGGTCTACGCGTCCCAGAACGCCGCGGCCTCGGCGTTCCCGAATCCCGGCGCGATCCTCTCGCCCGGGAACCCCGTCGCCCCGGTCTTCGTCGGCTACGACGCCGCCGGCCGCCCGACCGGGGTGGGCTTCGTGGACACGGTCCAGCGCAGCCGCATGCCCGACATCGTCGGCGTCCTGCGCTCCGACCAGTCCTGGGGCTCCGCGCAGCTCTCGGGGGCCGTGCACGAGGTCAACCACGGCCTGCTCAGCAGCGTCTCGTTCGCCGGCACCAACCTGGGGGCGCCCGTCTCGGTGGGCAACAACCGCACCCCGGGCGGCGCGGCCTCCGCCCTCGGCTGGGCCGTTCAGGGGGGCGTGAAGATCAACCTGCCAGCGATAGCGACCGGCGACACGCTCTACCTGCAGGGCGCCTACGGGGAGGGCACCGCCCTGTATACCGGCCTGCCGGCCTATAACGGCCCCTGGGCGCAATCGGCCACCGCGGTGCAGGGGGCGGCCTTCTCCCAGTTCTTCAGCGACGGCGTGATCAACCCCTTCACCCAGCGCCTGGAGCTGTCGACGAGCTACTCGTTCACGGCGGCGATGCTGCACTACTGGACGCCCGCGGTCCGCTCCGCCTTCTTCGGCTCCTACGGCGCACTGAGCTTCGCCCGCGGCGCCCGCGCGGCGCAGGGCGCCTATTTCGGCGTGACCGGGACCGGGCCGGGCACCCCCGGCACGCGGTTCTTCGACCTGAGCCAGATCCTGCGGGACAGCTACCGCTTCGTGGTCGGCGGCAACCTGATCTGGTCGCCGGTGAAGGAGTTCGATATCGGCGTTGAGGCGATCTACACGCGCTACGGGCCGCAGAGCGGCCGCATCCTCGACCTGGGCCGGTATCCCAACCAGAACGCGGCCTACGTCAACAACCTCGCCAACCCGGTCTCGACCGCCCGCCACGTCGACGTCATCCAGGTGCGCGCGCGCGTGCAGCGGGACTTCTGAGGGCGGCTGCGGATCCGGGGTGATCCAAGAGGGCTGGCGGCGATGCCGGCTCGGCCGGGAGCCGGTTCCGGCCTGGGGCGTTGAACCGCGGGCCGTGGCGTCGACCACGGTCGCCGGTTCGATCCCGAGGTGCCGACATGGACGCGATCCCCGATCCGCAGCCGGATCCGCAGGACGATCACCCCGCCGCGGACCTGGAGCGGGTGAACGACATCCTCGCCGCCTGGGCGGCGCGCTCCGCCACCGAGAGCGCCGCGCTGATCGACCGGTTCGAGGCGATGGGCTACGAAGTCCGCGGAAAGTCGGAGGGCGAGATCGCCGACATCCTGCACCGGCCGCCGACGCGCGCGGCTGTCGCTAGATAGCTGTGGGTTGTAGGTAAAAAAGCCTTGACCTTCTGATTTTTCCTGAGACACTAGAGGCTTCGCACGTCCGTCGTAGCACACACGGAACAAAACATGAACATGCGAGTGAAGGGCGGCCGTTCCGCCTCCGCGGGGACGCGTCGCCGCGGAGGCGCTCCGGGGGATCTCCCGGCGGAGGCGGGGCGCCTGCTGGCGCGGCTCGGGGAGCCCGGCGCCTACGCGCGGCCCGACCCCCTGGTCGAGGACGCGCTGGTCGCCCGGCGCGGCGGCGACGGGATCTCGGTGGGGAGCGGCCGCTTCGCGGCCACCTCCGGGCGCGCCCTGGCGGCGGCCGATCTGGCGACGTGGAACGCGGCCGGCACACGCCTGACGATCAGCGAGGCCGGGCGGGCGCGCCTGCGCCGGGAGGCCCGGCCGGGCGACCTCGCCTTCGCGAACCAGCACCGCGATCTCGCCGTCGTGGAGGGCGGCGCCGGGCCGACCCTGCGCAACGCCGCCGAGAACCCCCTGGCCTGGATGGTGCGCCGGCGCGACCGGGACGGCGCGCCGCTCATCGACGCGGCCGCCTTCGAGGCCGGGGAGCGGCTGCGGCGGGACATGACCACCGCCGCCCTGCTGCCGCGGATGGGCGCGGATCTCGGGGCGCCCCGGATCGACGGCGGCGGCCCGCGCGACCCGGCCTCCGCGGCCGACCACGTGATCGCGGCCCGGCAGCGGGTGCGCGGCGCCCTCGACGCGGTCGGGAGCGACCTCTCGGGCCTGCTGATCGACCTCTGCGGTTTCCTGAAGGGCCTGGAGCGGATCGAGGCCGAGCGCCGCTGGCCGGCCCGCTCCGCCAAGGTCGTGGCCCGCATCGCCCTGGGGCGACTCGCCGAGCATTACGGGCTGGAACGGGAGGCGACCGGTCCGGACCGGGCCCGCCTGCGCCTCTGGCGCGGGTGAGGCCGCTCAGGCCTCGGCGGCGAGCCGGACCGCGTCGCGGTGGATGCGCTCCGCCATCGCCCGGACGCCGTTGGAGCGCTTCGACGTGACGTGGGCGCCGAAGCGGAGCTGCCGGAACAGGTCGAGGCCGTCGGTCTCGGCGGCCTCCTGGGGCGTCTTGCCGGTGTAGAGCGCGATCATCAGCGCCACGAAGCCGCGGACGATGAACGAGTCGCTGAAGCCGTGCAGGACGAGGCGCGGCGTGCCGTCCGCCGGCTCCGCCCGCGTGTCGATCCAGACCTGGCTCTCGCAGCCGTGGACGCGGTTCGCCTCGGTCCGCTCCGATTCGGGCATCGGCGGCAGGGCACGGCCGAGCTCGATCAGGTACTCGAGCCGCATGTCGTCGTCTTCGACGATCTCGAAATTCTCGATGATGGTGTCGATGGGAGGGAGCATGCTCGGCCGGGTCCGGAAAGGTCTGGGCCGCTATAGGCCGGCCGCGCCGTTGTGGCGACGGGGTCCGGCGCCGCGGGCCCTCATTGCGGGCCGGGGCGCGCCGCCGGCAGGGTCAGCCACAGGGGATCGCCCGGGCTGGCATCGCCCGCGACGCTGATCTCCGCCTGGGCCGCGTAGGCGGCGATGAGGCGGGGGCCGAGCTTCGGGACGTTCGGTCGGCCCGACTCGGCCGTGTCGCTCACCTTCGAGACGATCGAGAGGCGCAGCGGCGCGGCGGCCTCGATGTCGATGGCGATGGCGCAGGCGACGTGCTCGGCGGTGGCGTCCAGGCACTCGGCCACGATCTCCGCGACGATCATGCCCAGGGCGTTGGCGGTGCGCGGCTCCACGAGACCGTTCCCCGAGCCGCCGACCTGGACGCCGATCCGCCCGGCCCGCCGGAGCTGCCCGAGCCCGGAGGCGAGGCGGTGCAGGTAGTCCTTGAGGTCGATCGACGCGATGTGCGGCGCCTCGTGCAGGTGCTGCTGCACCAGCGCGATCGCCCGGACCCGCTGGCCCAGCGCCTCGAAGCTGCCGCGGCAGGGGTCGGGGGCCGCCCGCCCGTAGAGGCCGATCAGGCTGACCATCACCTGGAGGTTGTTGCGGACCCGGTGGTAGACCTCGGCCAGCAGCGCCTCCTTCTCGGCCAGCGCGTGCTCGATGTGCTCCTCCGCGTGCTTGCGGTCGGTGATGTCGAAGCAGGAGCCGAGATAGCCCTGGAACCGGCCGTCCTCCACGAGGGGGCGGGCGGTGTCGAGCAGCCAGCGGTACTCGCCGTCGTGCCGCCGGAGGCGGAACTCGACGGTGAAGGGCGCCCGCGCCTCGAACGCCTCGGCGACGATCCGGGCGTGCCGCTCGAAATCCTCGGGATGCAGCCCGCTGCGCCAGCCCAGGCCGAGCTCCGCCTCCAGGGGGCGCCCGGTGAATTCCAGCCAGCACTCGTTGTGGTGGATCGCCTGACCGGCCTCGTCCGAGCGCCACATCATCAGCGGCACCACGTCGGCGAATCGCCTGAAGCTGTCGCTGAGGGCGGCGGCTTCCGCGGTGCCCTGCGCCGGGCCCCGACCAGGATCCCCCGCGGGGACGTTGCCCAGCGGGTCTTCCGCGCCGGACCCTGGTGGCTCACCGACCATTCTGTACCCGATTCACTCTGACGAACTGCGTGAAAGGCGACGCCTGCGTGCGGATGGCGCCGGTCAACGTGTCGACCGGACGGCCGTTCCGGTCCTGAACCGCGTTCAGATCCGCCATTCACCGGGACATTAGCGGCAATACCTTTCGAGCCCGTTCAGCATCCCGCCGACGTGCGGGGCCGCACCGGGCGCGCGGACGCGGCGGAGAGCCGGTCGGGCGACCCCGGCCGAGGTCCGGCCCGCGCGCAGCCCGTGACCCGCGCGCACAACCTGTAGCTGGCTTCTGGATAACCACAGATAGTTCGTGACGCCCCGACCCGGTTGTGTCTCTTGGCAGATGATACAACCTTGAGGGTGCCGTGCTGCCTGTCCCGACCGCGACGAACGCCGCCCGCTGGCCGGTGCTCGCCGGCCTCGTCCTCCTCGGCCTGTCGGGCGGCGCCGTCGCCCGGCCGTTCTCGGAGCCCGACGACCGGAACCTCGACCGCCACGGCCACTACCGCAGCCGGGACGGGTCCGACGTCCACCGGCCGGCCAAGAGCCTCGACGGCAGGAAGCCCGCGGGCGCCACGGCCAAGTGCCGGGACGGCACGTGGAGCTTCAGCCACACCCGTCGAGGCACCTGCTCGGGTCACGGCGGCGTGGCGCACTGGGAGGGCTGAGACCGAACGATGCCTTAAGTCCTATATCTGCTGTGAAATAGGAATTTACGCTTGACACCGGCGCGCTGCTGGGATATCAACCAGGCACGGTCGAGACGTGTGCGGAGAGCCCCCGATGTGGCCACCCACTCCCAGCGGGGCGGACAGCCGCGCCGAGGCCCTGACGCTCCTGCGCGAGACCGACCTGACGTGCGACGCGATCGCGGCCCGTCTCGGCGTGCACCCGAAGACCGTGCACACCTGGAACGCCCGGGCCGGCTGGCCGAGGCCGCGGCAGCACCGGCCGCGGCTCCTGACGGGGCGCTGGCCGGCGGCGCGTCGGGCCGCCCTGATCCGCCTGCTGTGCACGCCTGGCGCCGATCCCGGCGACGTCACCGAGATCCTCGGTCTCGGCCGGCTCGACCCGGCGATGATGGCCACGGCCTTCGGGGCTGACCTGCCGCCGGCGGTCACCGGGCGCGGCGACCCCGCGGCCGACCCGGCGACCCTGCGGGCGCGTCTGCGCGCCCACATCGCCCGGCAGATCGCCGCCTTCGACGCGGCTCTGAGCGGGGTGGGGGCGGGCGCGGGCGACTCCGCCCGAGTCCTGCGCGACCTCGGCGGCCTCAAGCGGCTCCTCGACACGGTGGATGCGGAGGGCGCGCGCGGCGCCGCGGGGGAGGGGGGCGATGGCACCGGACGCGACACCGATCCCGGCACCGAGCCCGACACCGAACCTGACCTGCCCGCCCTGCGCGCGGAGATCGCGCGACGCGTTGCTGGCTTTGTCGGCGGCCGGGCGGCCGCCTGACTTCCTCGAGACGCTGCCGCCGGACCTCCTCCGGGCGCTCGCGGACGACTGGCTGCACCAGGCCCGGCCGGACCAGCTGCCGCCGCCCGACGCGGCGCCCTGGACCACCTGGGCGGTGATCGGCGGCCGCGGCAGCGGCAAGACCCGCACCGGGGCCGAGTGGGTCGACGCCCTCGCGCGCGGCGACCCGGCCTTCGCGGGCGCGCCGGTCGGGCGGATCGCCCTGGTGGGCGAGACCCATCTCGACGTGCGCGACGTGATGGTCGAGGGGCCCTCCGGCCTCCTCGGCCTGCCGGCGCGGGGACGGGCCCGGCCCGCCTGGTCGCCGAGCCGCCGCCGAGTGGAGTGGAGCAACGGCGCCGTCGCGCTCGCCTTCTCGGCGGAGGAGCCCGACGCGCTGCGCGGCCCGCAATTCGGCGCCGCGTGGTGCGACGAGGCCGCCAAGTGGCGCCGGCCCGAGGCGGCCTTCGACATGCTGCAGTTCGGCCTGCGCCTCGGCGCCCGGCCGCGCAACCTCGTGACGACGACGCCCCGGCCGGTGCCGCTGATCCGCCGCCTGCTCGCCGACCCGCGCACGGTGGTGAGCCGTGCCCGGACCCACGACAACGCCGCGCATCTCGCGCCCGACTTCCTCCAGCAGGTGGTCGGGCGCTACGCCGGCACGCGGCTCGGCCGGCAGGAACTCGACGGCGAGCTCATCGCCGACCGGGACGACGGCCTGTGGACGCGCGCGGCCCTGGAGGTCGGCCGCCTCGCCGCGGCGCCCGATCTCGGGCGGATCGTCGTGGCGGTGGATCCCCCCGCCGCCTCGGGCGCGCGCTCGGACGCCTGCGGGATCGTGGCGGCCGGGCGCGCGGGCGGGCACGCCTACGTGCTGGCCGACGCGAGCCTCGCCCGCGCCACCCCGCAGGCCTGGGCGGCCGCGGCGCTGGCGCTCTACCACCGGCTCCGGGCCGACGCCCTCGTGGTCGAGGTCAACCAGGGCGGCGAGATGGCCGCCGCCGTGCTGGGCCAGTGCGACCCCGCCGTGCCGGTGACCCGGGTCCACGCCACGCGGGGCAAGTACCTGCGCGCCGAGCCGGTCTCGCTGCTCTACGCCCGCGGGCTGGTCCACCACGTCGGCGCCTTCCCGGCGCTGGAGGACGAGCTGTGCGATTTCGGCCCGGACGGCCTGTCCGGCGGGACCTCGCCCGACCGTCTCGACGCCCTGGTCTGGGCGCTCACGCACCTGATGCTGGAGCCCCGGGCCGAGCCCCGGATCCGGCGGTTGTGACAGCGGTCGCCGGAAACAATTCGGCGCGCTTCGGGTGAAGCGCGCCGGAGTCGGTTCGTGGTCTCTGGAACGAACTGCATGCTGTATACACAATGTCGTGCGCCAAATCTGTAGCGATCAGGCCACGGCACGCGGTCCTGAGCTGGGAATCCCCACCGTAATTCTCCGTATTGCGCGGCGACGGCGGGCGGATTGAGCGGCGCATCTGTCGGGTTGATCCCCGCCGTCCTTCCCGGGCGCCGCGGCCCGGCTCCGATTCCCGAACCGTCGTCGCTGCCCGACCCCGGCACATCGGCATGCCGGGTTCCTGGGCGTGCCGGGTTCCTGGGCGTGCCGGGCTCCTGGACGCCCGAGCGGTCGCTCAATCGCCGCCGCCACCGCCATCACCGCCGCCGCCGCCGCCGTCGCCGCAGCTGCCGCCGTCGCTGCCGTGGCAGCCGCCATCGCCGAAGATCGCGCCGCCGTCGCCGCCGGAGCCCGAATCGTAGCTGAGGGAGCCGGAGCGGCGGGGCCCCCGGGAGCGCGTCGCGGAGGGCATGAGGCAGCGGAGGAAGGGGACGAGCGCGATAACGAAGATCGCGAGTTCGAGGGCCTGCTTCCTGTCCATCGGAACCTCCATCGGTTCGTCGGTCCGGACAGTCTAGCACAGGTCGGCGCCGGGCCGGTCAGGGCGGCGTGGTCAGGCTCCGAAGGGCGGCCCGGACGTCGGCGAGGGTGCCGACCAGGGCGTAGCAGGCGAAATCGTGCGCGCCGGCGGCGGCGTTCGCCAGCCGGAAGCGGCAGCTCAGGCGGTTCGCCCCGGCCTCGGGCGCGACCGCGAAGCCGGGCCGCGGCGCGTCGGGCTCCTGCTCCGGCGGACCCGGGGCCCAGACCGCGAGGGCGTGCGAGCCCTCCGGCGTCGCCAGGATCACCGGGTCCGGCCGCTCCCCCGCTCCGGGGCCGAGGGGCGCGAGCCCGCCGGTCGACGGGTCGAAGCGCCAGGCCGCGGAGAACTCCGCCGGCACCGCGGCGGCGAGGGGTTCGAGACGCAGCGCCGCCGCAGGCTCGGTCAGGTTGAAGCTCGCCTGCACCTCCACGGCGTTGCCGAGGCCCGGCAGGCCGAGGGCGACCCGCTTGCGCAGGAGCGGGGCCGGGGCCGGGATCGCGGGGCTCGCGGAGGCGGTCGGGCAGTCCGCGGGCGGCTCGTCGGCCGGGTCGGCGGGGCCGTCCCAGGCCATGCGGGTCTCGGTCTCGGCCCAGCTCCGGCCGGCGCGCAGGGCGCGGAGCCGGCGGGCCGCGGGCGCGCCGGACCCGTCCTGCGGGGTGCCGGCCTCGCTCGCCCGGCGGCAGGCGGCGCCGGAGCCGATCTCCGCCCGCGCCTGCAGGGCGTCGCCGGGCTCGGTGTCGGCGAGGAAGGTGACGCCGTCCCAGGTCAGCGTGTCCACCGCCCCGGCGACCCGCCGGGACAGGCGCAGGCTGATCTCGGACCGGCCGAAGGGGCGCGCCAGGATCAGGGTCCCGTCGGGCTCCGGCCACAGGGGCGCGGGTGCGGGCGCATCCGCGGCCCGGGCCGGCGCGGCCGGGGGCGCGGCCAGTGGCCCGGCCAGGGGCCCGGCCAGAGGCCCGGCCAGAGGCCCGACGACGAGCGCTGGGACCAGAGCCGCGACCCGCGCCGCGACGCGGGTCTCCGCCCGGACCCGTCCCCGGACCCGTCCCCCGAACCGCGCCTGGGGCCGCGCCTGGGGCCGTGTGGGGATCCGGGGCTGCATCGCGTGACCATAGCTCAGGAACGGACCGGCATGTCGACCCTCCTCGAACGCCTGGCGCGGGTCGCGCGCCGCGCCGCCGGCGGCCCGGCCCTCGCCACCAAGGCCGCCGCGGCCCCGGCCTTCGCCCTCTACGCCGAGGGACGGGCCAGCTGGACGCCCCGCGATCCGGCGGCGCTCGCCCGGGCCGGCTACCAGGCCAACCCGGTCGTCCACCGGGCGGTGCGGCTCGTCGCCGAGAGCGCCGCCGGCCTGCCGCTGATCGCCACCGGCCCCGGCGCCGAGCGCGCGGGCGACCTGCTCGCCCTGCTGGCGCGGCCAAACCCCCGGGAGAGCGGGCCGCACCTCCTGGAAACGCTCTACGCCGACCTCCTCCTCACCGGCACGGCCTACCTGGAGGCGGTGAGCCTCGACGGGCAGGTCGCCGCGCTCCAGGCCCTGCGTCCCGGACGGATGCGGGTGCTGCCGGGCCCGGACGGCTGGCCGGCGGCCTATCTCTACACGGCGGGCGGGCGCAGCCGCCGGTTCGACCTGCCCGAGCCGGGGATCGCCGTGGCGCCGATCCTGGCGCTGACGCTGTTCCACCCGGAGGACGAGACCGGCGGGCTCGCCCCGATCGCGGCCGCCGCCGCCGCCCTCGACATCCACAACGCCGCGAGCGCCTGGAACAAGGCGCTGCTCGACAACGCCGCCCGGCCGTCCGGCGCCTTGGTCTTCGCCGGGGCGACGCTGTCCGAGCCGCAATTCGACCGGCTGAAGGCGGAGCTGGAGGCGAACTACCAGGGCGCCGCCAATGCCGGCCGGCCGCTGCTGCTGGAGGGCGGCCTCGACTGGAAGCCGCTCGCGCTCTCGCCGCGCGACATGGATTTCGTGGCGGCCAAGGACGCGGCCGCCCGGGAGATCGCCCTGGCCTTCGGCGTGCCGCCGCTGCTGCTCGGCCTCCCCGGCGACAACACCCACGCCAACTACGCCGAGGCCAACCGCGCCCTCTACCGCCAGACCCTGATCCCCCTCGCGGCCCGCACCGCCCGGGCGCTGGCCGGCTGGCTGGAACCCGCCTTCGGGGCGATCGACCTGGAGCCCGACCTCGACCGGATCGAGGCGCTGGCCGGCGAGCGGGAATCCCTGTGGCGCCGGGTCCAGGCCGCGGACTTCCTGTCGGTGGCGGAGAAGCGGGAGGCCGTGGGCTACCCGCCCGCGATGCCGGGGGCGCCGGGCACACCCTGAGGCGCGGGGCGCGCCCTCACTGTCCCATCCGAGGATCCCCCCATGGACGGCCACTTCTCCGGCTATGCCAGCCTGTTCGGCGTGCCCGATCTCGGCCGCGACGTGGTGGTGCCGGGCGCCTTCGCGGCGAGCCTCGCCCGCCGCGGGGCCGCGGGCGTGCGGCTCCTGTTCCAGCACGACCCCGCCGAGCCGATCGGCCGCTGGCTCGCCCTGCGCGAGGACGGCCGCGGCCTGTTCGCGGAGGGCGCGCTCAACCTCGCGGTGCAGCGCGCCCGCGAGGTCGACGCCCTGATGCGCGGCGGCGGCCTCGACGGGCTCTCGATCGGCTTCCGCACGCTGCGCGCCCGGAAGGGCGCCGGCGGCGAGCGCCGGCTCCAGCAGGTTGACCTCTGGGAGATCTCGCTCGTGACCTTCCCGCTGCAGCCGGGGGCCAGGGCGAGCCCCGCGTCGATCCTGGCTCCGGACCCGGAGGCCGACGCGATCCGCGGCCTCGCCGGCCTGATCGCGCCGCCGGGCGCCCTCGGACCCGCCGCGAGACCTGCCGCCAGACCAACCGCTCGGCCGCTGCCGGCCGCGCGCTCCTGACTTCCACCCTCGACGAGGACCGCCATGGACGCCCAGACCCCGATCGCCGATCCCGCCCCGCCGGGCGGCCTGCCGCCGCTGGAGAACAAGGCCGCCCATTCCGACGGCGGCCCGGTCCGCTCCGCCCTGGACGAGCTCGCCGCCGCCTTCGCGGCCTTCAAGGAGACGAACGACGCGCGGATCGACCGGATCGAGGGCCGCCTCGGCGTCGACGTGCTCACCGAGGAGAAGCTCGCCCGGATCGACGCGGCCCTCGACGCCGCCCGCACCCGGCTCGACCGCATCGCCCTGGAGCGGGCCCGGCCGCCCCTCGGGCAGCCGGACGTCCGGGAGACGGGGGCCGCGCACGAGCACAAGGCCGCCTTCGACCTCTACGTCCGGGCGGGCGAGAGCGCCGGGCTCAAGCGCCTGGAGGCCAAGGCGCTCTCGGCCGGCTCCGGGCCGGACGGCGGCTACCTCGTCCCCGACACGATCGAGCGGACCGTGCTCGCGCGCCTCGGCCAGGTCTCGCCGATCCGGTCGATCGCCAGCGTGCAGCCGATCTCGGGCGCCCAGTACAAGCGCGCCGTCTCGGTGGGCGCGCCGGTCACCGGCTGGGCCGCCGAGACCGCGCCGCGCCCCGAGACCGCCGCGCCGGCCCTGTCGGAGATCGCGTTCCCCGCGATGGAGCTCTACGCGATGCCGGCCGCCACCCAGACGCTCCTCGACGATTCCGTGGTCGATCTCGACGCGTGGCTCTCGGCCGAGGTGGAGACGGCCTTCGCCGAGCAGGAGGGCGTCGCCTTCGTGTCCGGCAACGGCGCGAGCCGCCCGCGGGGCTTCCTGAGCTACGACACGGTCGCCAACGCCGCCTGGGTGCCGGGCAAGATCGGCACGGTCGCCACCGGGACGGCGGGTGCGTTCCCGTCGGCGAGCCCGGGGGACGTGCTGTTCGACCTGATCTACGGGCTGCGGGCGGCCTACCGGCAGAATGCCGGCTTCGTCATGAACCGGCGCACCCAGAGCACGATCCGCAAGTTCAAGGATTCGGAGGGCAACTATCTCTGGCAGCCGCCCCTCGCCGCCGGCCGGTCCGCGACGCTGGTCGGCTTCCCGGTCACCGAGGCCGAGGCGATGCCGGACCTCGCCAAGGACAGCCTGTCGGTGGCCTTCGGCGACTTCCGCCGGGGCTACCTCGTGGTCGACCGGACGGGGATGCGGGTGCTGCGCGACCCGTACTCGGCCAAGCCCTACGTGCTGTTCTACACCACCAAGCGCGTCGGCGGCGGGGTGCAGGATTTCGACGCGCTCAAGCTCCTGAAGTTCTCCTGACGCGCGGCGGCGACCCTAGCCGGGGCAGCCCGCGCGGTCGCCGCAGCTCGCGAGCCGCCCGGCCTGCTGCTTGGCCCGCTCGAGATTGGTGCGGGCGGTGACCAGCCGCTCGCTGGCCTCCCGGCGGATCCGCACCGAGGTGCCGGGCTTCGCCTCGCGGACGTCCACGGCCTCCCAGTAGGCCATCGCGGCCTGCAGCTCGGCCTGCGCCTCCTTGAGGGTCGGAACCGGCGGCTGCGGCATCTCGGGCATCTCGGTGAGGCGGCCCTCCAGCACGGCCCGCGCCACGGCGATCTCGAACCGCCGGTCGACGCCGAACTGCGCCATCCGCTCCAGGTTCGGCTCGATCATCTCGAGGAGCGCCAGGGTCGGGACGACCAGCGCGTGCGCGTCCCCGCCCCAGCCCGGATCGCATTTCTCGCCGTTGACCGCCCAGAAGATCCCGCGCGCGGTGGCGATGCGGCCGTTCCGCACCTCGCGGACGCGCAGGAAGAAGAAGCGCTCGCCGTAGATCGGGTCGAGCGAGCGAATACAGGCCAGACTGCCGGTTCTGGCCGCCTGATAATATGTCTCAAGATCGATTTCCACTGACGTCTCACAATTTCAAGGGCTGCATGACGCGGATCCGCTCGGGCGGACGCGCGGAAATCATGGAAACGCTGAAACGGTACGCGGACGACTCGGGCGTGGGACGGGATGAAACGAAGCGCTGCGCATGGGCGGCTCGCCTAGGGCCGATCGGCCGTGCCGGTCGACCCGATGGGGTGAGAGGGGGCCGGGACCCCGGCGCCGCCTCTCGATACCGAGCCGTCCGGGTCCGGTCCCGTCGGCAGACGTCCGTCGCTGCGGGGCCCGCGCACCGCCCGGCGCGGCGCCATCCTGCAGGGCGATCGGATCCGCGTCCGAGCCGGCCCGTGAGGGCTCGACGGCCGAATACCCCTTCGTTTCCGGTAGATCAATACGATCTGTCAGGGAAGTACAGTGTTTCTGCTAGAAACATGGTCTGTTAGTACGCTTTCCAGCCGAAACGCTCGTGCTGTGTCTGTTTCCGTCGGACAAACAAGATCATTTTTATGTGGCCGAGTGGCCACCGAATACATCGGCACGGGTGGCCGTTCCGATTTGGGATTGATGGCTGCGGCCATTTGCGGGAACTTATTCGAACAAGAGCTCGAAAGAACCAGAGCTCATCGGCAAGACGAATCAATTCGGCCGAAACAAATAATAGCAGCGCGGCCTGCGTGGCTGAATGCTGTCTCCAATATGGGTCTCGACGTTTTGGGGAAATCGATGAGGATCTTGAAGCACACGCTCCTCTGTTCCGCCGCGGCTCTGTCCGCGGCGAGCGCAGCGCAGGCGGCTGATCTGCCGGTCAAGAAGGCTGTCCCGATCGAGTACGTCCGCGTCTGCGGCGCGTACGGCGCCGGCTTCTTCTACATCCCCGGCACCGACACTTGCCTACGTCTCTCCGGCCGCGCCCGGTTCGAGGGCGGCTACATGACCAGCTACTCGCGGCAGAACGGCTCGAACGTCGGTGATACGTCGGGCTACCAGGGCCGGATGCGCATCAACCTCGATGCCCGCACCCAGACCGCCTACGGCACCCTGCGCGCCTTCGTGCGCCTCGATGCCGGATCCCGCACCGGCTATTCCGGCGTCGGCCAGTCGGGCACCCAGCAGCGCATCGGCCAGGCCTTCCCGGCTCTCGGCATCGACCAGTTCGGTCGCGCCTCGCAGTTCGTGAACGTCGACAAGGCCTTCATCCAGTTCGCCGGCATGACCGCCGGTCGCGCCTCGTCGTTCTTCGACTTCTACGCCCACGACTTCGAGTTCGCCGGCGCCACGCTCGGCTCCGACATCGCCTCGACCAACCTGCTCGCCTACACGGCCACGCTCGGCAACGGCCTGTCCGCCACGATCTCGGCCGAAGACCCGGTCTTCCGCCGCAGCGTGATCTTCTCGCAGACCAACAATCCGGGCGGCGTGACGGTCAACTCCAACCTCGTCAATTTCGCTCAGTCTCAGTCTCCGGCCGAGGTGTTCATTGGCTACACCGGCGGCGTGCCGACCCGGTACAGCTTCGTCGACGTGATCCAGCGCTCGCGCATGCCCGACTTCGTCGGCGCCCTGCGCCTCGACCAGGCCTGGGGTTCGGCTCAGGTGTCGGCCGCCGTCCACGAGCTGAACGTCGGCAACGTGGCCAACGGCGCCGGCACCGGCACCGGCTCGAACATCAGCATCCCGCACGCCAGCAACTCGTACGGCTGGGCGGTGCAGGGCGGCCTGAAGATCAACACGCCGTTCATCGCGCCGGGCGACGCCCTCTACCTGCAGGGCGCCTACGGCTCCGGCTCGCAGATGTACACCGGCTACTGCGCGTTCAGCGGCTGCTACTCGCAGAACCCGACGACCATCCAGGGCCAGAAGTTCGCGCAGTACTTCAACGACGCCACGGTGAACCCTTTCACGGGCCAGATGGAGCAGTCGACGAGCTTCACCGCGACGGCCTCGTACCTCCACTACTGGACGCCGGAGTGGCGCTCGGCCTTCTTCGGGTCGTACGGTGAGATGAGCTACGGCAGCGGCGCTCGTCTGGCCCAGGGCGCGGCCTTCGCGCTGTCCAATCCGGCCGGTGCCAACTCCTTCGGCGTGAACGCCGTCGGCGTGCCGGGCACCCGGTTCTTCCAGCTTAGCGAGGCGCTGCGCGACACCTACCAGTTCGTGGCGGGCGGCAGCATCATCTGGTCGCCGGTCAAGGACCTCGATATCGGCGTCGAGGGCTTCTACACCCAGATCGGCGTCAAGAACGGCCGCGTGATCGACCGCGACAAGAGCCCGACGGCCTACGCGAACGTCGCCGGCATCAACAACGGCACCTTCGTGCCGCGGACCACGACGGCGGACAGCGTGTCCACCTTCCGCTTCCGCGTCCAGCGCGACTTCTGATCCCCGATCGGGACCGGTTCGCTCTCCAAAGCTTCCCGGTCCTGATGTCCCCGTGCAAAGGGACCCCACTGAGCCCGGCCTCGCGGCCGGGCATTTTCGTATCCCCGATCGCGTCGGGTCGCGCCCCGCCCGAAGGCGGGGCGCCGCGCTCAGCGGCCCGCGTTGCCGTCGCGCAGGGTGCCGGTCGGCTCCTGCACGTGCGCCTCGAGGAACCAGAGGTGCTTGTCGACCGCCCGCGAGATCTCGGTGAACAGGTCGGCCGTGTCGGGGTCGCCCGCCTCGTCGGTCTCGTCGATGTTCTGCCGGACCGCGTTGGCGTAGGCGGCGTAGCTGTCGATCAGCGCGGCGATGTGGTCGGCGATGGCGTAGATGCCGGTCGGGTAGGCCGGCAGCTTGGTGCGCTCGGCGACCGCCTGGGTCGAGCCGAAGGCCGTGGCGCCGAGCTGGACCGCGCGCTCGGCGACGCTGTCGTTCAGCTCGTCGAGCTGGGTGCGGAACCCGTCGAGCATCTCGTGGACGCCGATGAACTGCGGGCCCTTGAGGTTCCAGTGGGCCTGCTTGATCGCCAGCGCGAGGTCGATTCCGTCCGCGAGCCGGGCGTTGAGCGCCTCGATCGAGACCTTCTTGGCGTTCGAGTCGGTGTTGTTGCGGGTCTTGTGCGTCCGCGGGGTGTTGCTGGTGCCGGTGTCGGCCATGCTCTCGCTCCGTGAGCCGGGAAGGTTCGGATGCGAAAAGTGCCGATCGGCCCCCGGGTTCCCGCAGGCGCGAAGGATCCGGGGGCGGGCAGCGGCTTTGCCGCGGTCGGGCCGCGGTCAAGCCCCTCAGCGGCGGCGGCCCGGGCGGGCCATCCAGTCGGACCGGTTGCCGCGGGGCAGGGCGTCGCCGACCTGGATGCGCGACAGCTCCGCCGTGCGCGCGGCGATCCAGCCGGCATGCTCGGCCACCGGGGTCACGGCGGTGAAGCCGCCGCAGGCGGTCCGGCGCGCGCCCTGCTGCAGGGCGCCGCTCGACCAGCTCACCACGCCGACGATCCGGTAGCCGCCGGGGCCGCCGGTCAGGATCGGGCCGCCCGAATCGCCGAGGCAGGCGCCGGCGCCCGAGGTCTCGGCCATGCGCCGCCGGTCGGTGACGACGGTCACCCGGTTGGCGACCTGGAGCGAGCCGATCGACACGAGGTGGGCGAGCCGCAGGATCCGCGCCGAGTTCCGCCGGTTCTCGGCCACCACGCCGAAGCCCGCGATGTCCACGGGCTGCCCGTCGGTGATCGAGCCCGCGCCCCGGGGATCGAGGGGCGCGTAGTCGTCGCCGAGCGGGCGCTCGAGCTTGAGCAGCGCCAGGTCGACGCCGGGCTGGTCCTCGGGGGTCGTCCCGGGCACGAAGTCCGGGTGCATGGAGGCGGTGATCACCGCGGTCCGGTGCTGGCGGAAGTTCCGGTCGACGCTGATCACCGTGTAGCCGGCCGGCCGCATCACGCAGTGGGCCGCGCTCAGCACGAGGTCCGGGGCGATCAGGGTGCCCGAGCAGATCTCGCCCTCGGTGCTCTCGATCCGCACCACGAAGCTGCGCGCCCCGTTCGGGTCCCGCGTCGTCGTGCCGTTGATCACCGCCGCGGCGGGCGTGGGCAGCAGGCCGCCGAGGGCGCCGAGCAGCGACAGGCCCAGGAACCCGCCCCACAGGCCGCCGCGCAGGCTGCGCTCGCGGGGGCCGGCCTTCCGGATCGGGCGAGGGGACATCGGGAACTCCGGGCGCGCGCGGGCGCGGGTGGGGGACGCCGGAGGCGGCGCCGAGGGAGCCTGGGGCGAGGGGCCCCAGATCGAGTGAGCCTAGAGCAAGGCAATAGCCCGGCCAAGCTGAGGTTCCCTGCGCACGCGGCGCCGCGCCGCTACTGCGCCCAGCGCGCCGTCCGGTCCCAGCCGTCGAGCACGCGGTCGATCCAGCCCCGCTGCGGCCCCACCAGGACGCCCTGGGTGAGACCGCCGCAGGCGCCCCCGATCCAGGCCGACAGGGCGAGCACCGCCCCGTCCGGTCCCGCGATCGGGCCGCCGGAATCGCCCTGGCAGGCGCCGCCGCCCGCGCCCTTCAGCCAGACCAGGATGCGGCTCGGCCCGTAGGGCTCGATCACCGGCAGGCCGAGGCTGCGGTAGGTGCCGGTGGAGCGCGGGTCGCCGGGCTTGGCCGCGCCGTAGCCCGACAGGGTCAGGGTCTCGCCCGCCCGCGCCGGGGCGGCGCTCAGGGTCACGGGCGCGAAGCGCGGCGGCAGCGGCGTCTCGGTGCGCAGCAGCGCGAGATCGACGGAGCGCCGCCGGGAAGCGGCCGCGCCGGCGTCGTAGCCCGGATGGACCGCCTGGGCGGTGACGTCGACGAGCACCGGCGCCCCGGCGGCGTCGCGGAAATGGACGCGGTGCTCCTTGGCGTCGGCGAGGCAGTGGCCGGCGGTCAGCACCGTGTCGGGGGCGAGCACCACGCCGGTGCAGACACCGCCCTTCGACGACAGGACCATCACGGCCCCGCCGGCCGGCGCCTCGGTGCCGCCGACGATCGCCCGCGCCGGGACGGCCGCGAGCGCCGGGATCGCCATCAGGATCGCCGTGACGGTCGCTACCCGCGCGGCGCGGGCCGCCGGGCGGCGCTTCGAGATCGGCATCGGACCACCTGCAGAGAGACGCGCGATGATCCCGTTACGCATCGCCGCCGCCGCCGTCGAGCCGGTGAGCGTGCCCGACCTGCGCGCCTACCTGCGCGTCGACTCCGACGCGGGCGCCGACGAGGACGGCCTGCTCCAGGCCCTGATCGCGGCGGCCCGCGCGAGCCTGGAGATCGAGACCCGGCGGATCCTGGTCCCGGGTCGGTACCGGATCGCCCTGACGGCCTGGCCGCCGGACGGGCAGGTGCCGCTGCCCCTGAGCCCGCTGGTCGCGATCCTCCGCGCCGGCCTCGCGGACCCGTCCGGAGGCGTCACCGACCTCGACGCCGGGCTGGTGCGCCTCGGCCCCGACCCGGACGGGGCGCCGTCCCTGCAGGTGGATCCGGCCGCGCCGGATCCCGCCGGCCGCACCATCCTGATCGAGGTCGCGGCCGGGTACGGCGGCGACGGGCCGCCGCTCCCCGAGCCTCTGCGCCTCGCGATCCTGCGCCTCGCCGCCGCCCGCTACGAGCGTCGCGGCGACGAGCCCGACGCCGCCCGCACCGACGCCGCCGCGCTCGGCGCGCCGTTCCGGCGCCTGCGGCTGTGATCCTCGCACCCGGAGCTTCCCCGATGGCGACCTCGTTCCAACGCCCGCCCCTCGGCGCGCGGCGGCGCCGCTTCGTGCTCGAGCGGCCCCTGGAGGAGCCCGACGGGTTCGGGGGCGTGCTGCGCCGTTACGTGGCCGGCCCGGTCCTGTGGGGCGCGATCGCCCCGGCGGGACTCGCCGACCGACCGGCCGGCGGCCGCACCGACACGCGGCCCGCCTACCGCGTCACCCTGCGGGGCCGAGCCGCGCTCGACCCGACCATGCGGCTCGCCGCCGGGCCGCGCCGCTTCGCGATCCGCGCCGTCGCCGAGCCCGACGCGCGGGGCCGCGACCTGATCTGCCACGTCGAGGAGCTGCCCGGGGAGGGGCGGTCGTGAGCGATCCGGGCCCGCTCCTGGCGCTCCGCGCCGGCCTGATCGCCCGCTTCGCCGCCGACGCCGCCCTGGCCGCGCTGCTGGGCGGCCGCGTCCGGCTCTACGACGAGCCGCCGCGGGGCACGCTCCCGGTCTACGCGCTGTTCGGCGACGCCGAGATCGCGGACGAATCCGTCGACGGCGCCGAGCGCCACCGGCACAGCCACGCGATCGCGGTGATCGCCCAGGCGGGCTCGGTGCGCACCGCCCTCGACGCCGCTTCGCGCATGGCGGCGCTCCTCCGGGACGCCCCGACGCCCCTCGTCCTGCCGCTGGCCGGCTGCCGGCTCGTGACCCTCCGGGTGCGGGCCGTCCGCGCCCGGCGCGACGCCCAGACCGGCGAGGCCAGGGCGACCCTGACGGTCGAGGCCGTCACCGAGAACCTGTGAGGAGGGTGCCGATGGGCGCGCAGAAGGGCAAGGACCTGCTGATCCGGGCCGGCGACGGTGCGGGCGGCTTCGCGGCGGTGGCGGGCCTGCGCAGCCGCCAGATCACCCTCAACGCCGAGACCGTCGACGTCACCAACGCCGATTCCGCCGGGCGCTGGCGCGAGCTGCTCGCCGGGGCCGGGGTGCGGCGGGCCGCGATCGCCGGCTCGGGCGTGTTCCGCGACCAAGCCTCGGACGCGCGCCTGCGCCTGCTGTTCTTCGAGGGCGCGGTCGAGGTGTTCCAGATCGTGATCCCGGCCTTCGGGATCCTGGAGGGGCCGTTCCAGATCGCGAGCCTGGAGTACCGGGGCGACCATGCCGGTGAGGTCACCTTCGACATGAGCCTCGAATCCGGCGGCGCGCTCGCCTTCGCGGCGGTCTGAGCGCCGTGGCCAACCGGATCCGCGGCGAGGTGCCGCTCACCCTCGGCGGGCGGCGCTACACGCTCTGCCTCACCCTCGGCGCGCTCGCCGAGCTGGAGACCGCGCTCCAGGCCGGCGACCTCGCGGGCCTCGCCGCGCGCTTCGCCGGCGGGCGCGTCTCGGCCCGCGACCTGATCGCCCTCCTGGGCGTCGCCCTGCGGGGCGGCGGCCACGACCTCGACGACGCGGCGGTGGCGCGGCTGCCGCTGGCGGGCGGGCTCGACGCCGTCTCGGCCGCCCTGGGCGACGTCCTGGCGGCGGCCTTCGGGGAAGCGCCGGGCGGGGAGGCGGCGGGTGGGGAGGCGCCGGGCCCGGCAAACCCTCCCTAGGGCCGGACGCGGCCCCGCCGCCGCGTCCGGCCCCGGGCCGCTTCCCCTGGGACGACGCCCTCTCCCTCGGCCTCGGCGCGCTGGGTTGGCGGCCCCGGGACTTCTGGTCGGCGACGCCGCGGGAGTTCGCCGCGGCGCTCGGCCGGCGCGCCGGCCCGGAGCCGCTGTCCCGCGCCGCCTTCGCGCGGCTCCTCGCCGCCCATCCCGACCCACCGTGAGGCACCGCCATGGCCGAGACCGACCCGCAGGCCGACCCGCCGTCCGACGACCGGATCCGGCAGCTCGAGACCCTGGACCGGCTGGCGCAGAGCTTCGGCCGCAGCCTCGACACCGCCCTGACCCGCGGGGCCGCGTCCGGCCGCAGCCTCGACGGCGTGCTCGGCACCATCGGGGCGCGCCTCGCCGGCGTGGCGACGCGGGCGGCGGCCGGGCCGATCCAGTCGGGCCTCACGGGCCTCATCGGCGCGATGCTGGGCTCCGGCGCGGAGACGGGCTTCGCCCGCGGGGGCGTGTTCCGGGGCGGCCGCGTCCAGCCCTTCGCCGCCGGCGGCGTCGTGGCCGCGCCGACCTACTTCCCCATGGCGGGCGGCGCCGGCCTGATGGGCGAGGCCGGCCCCGAGGCGATCCTCCCCCTCGGCCGCGGGCCGGACGGTCGCCTCGGCGTGGCCGCGGGCGGCGCCGCGGCGCGGCCGGTCTCCGTGACGGTCAACATCGCGACCCCCGATCCGGGGGCGTTTCGCCGCTCCGAGGCGCAGGTGACCGCGAGCCTCGCCCGGGCGGTGGCGCGCGGCCAGCGAGCGACCTGAGGCGCGCGCGGCCACAGCTCACGCCGCCCTGCGCGCCTCCGTCTCCCGCGCCCGGCTGGTGCGGCCGTCGACGCTCACCGGCGCGACGCCCTGGATCGTCACGCGGCGGACCACGCGGGGCGCCTCGCCGTAATCGTCCACCGCCCGGTGGGCCGTGGCGCGGTTGTCCCAGATCGCCACGTCGCCCGTCCGCCACGACCAGCGCACGGTGTTCTCGGGCCGGGTCGCGTGGTCGTGGAAGATCGCCAGCAGGTGCTGCGAATCCGCGGTGGTCAGGCCCAGGATCCGCTGGATGAAGTGGCCGACGATCAGCGAGCGTTCCCCGGTCTCCGGGTGGACGTGGACCAGCGGGTGCTCGGTCTCGAACACGGTCCTGGTGAACACCTCGTCGTAGCGCCGCCGCCCGGCCTCCGACACGTTCACCCGGCCGCCGACATAGTCGTAGACGTTCGAGTGCAGCGCCCAGAGCTTGTCGGCGAGGTCGCGCAGGGGCTCGGGCAGGTCCGCGTAGGCCGCCGCCGTGTTGGCCCAGAGCGTGTCGCCGCCGTGGGGCGGCAGCGTCACGGCCCGCAGGATCGAGAGCGCCGGGTAGGCCGGCACGAAGGTCACGTCGGTGTGCCAGGAACTCGCCCGCTCGCCCCGGCTGCCGTCGATGTCGAGGATTCCCGCCGTGCCGGCGAGGGAGGGCACGGTCGGATGCGGGACGAGGTCGCCGAGGCGCCGGCCGAACGCCTCCTGCCCGGCCTCGTCGAGGTCCTGGTCGCGGAAGAACACCACCTTGTGGGTGTTCAGCGCCTGCCGGATCGCCGCGACCGTCCCGTCGTCCAAGTCACCCGAGAGGGTGACGCCGCGGATCTCCGCGCCGATGCGGCCGGCGACGCGGCGGATGTCGAGAGCGGGGGCGGATGCGTGCAGGGGCTGGGGGATGGCGCTCATCGGAAGGTTTCCCTGGCAGAACGGCGCCGCGTCGTGCGGATCGCGCGGTGAACCGAGATGTGCGGATTGAGAGGACTTCGGAGAACATCCGCTTCGGTGCGGCGATCTTCGATCAACTGCCGTCCCGTGTCGATGAACGGCGCTTTTGATTTTCCGGCGCCTCTCGGAAGACTTTTTTCAGCTGCTCCGATCCGGCAGCGATACCGTTCCCCGGGCGCCGCGCGGGATCTGCGGCCCGGCCTCCGTCCTCGCGGGCGGAGCGAAGCGATCCCGGAGCGCCACGGTCACGGATGTCGCGCTGCCCTGGGTCGCGTCGCTGCGCTCGCGATGGCGGTGACGCCCCGGAAGACCGGCGCGGCCCTGTCGCCACCCTAACCGGAGAGGCCCGCCATGGCCGACGATTTCCACGAGGTGCTGTTCCCTCTCGACGTCTCGCTGCGCGCCGGCGGGGGGCCGCAGCGGCTGACCGAGATCGTGACCCTGGCCTCGGGCCGGGAGCACCGGAACGGCCGTTGGGCCGATTCCCGCCGCCGCTACGAGGCCGGCTTCGGGATGCGCGGCCTCGACGCCCTGCACGCCGTGCTGGCCTTCTTCGAGGAGCGGCGCGGACGGCTCTACGGATTCCGGTTCCGCGACCGGGTCGACGACCGCTCCGGGCCGCCCGGCCGGCCGACGGGTCCCCTCGACCAGCCGCTGGGCACCGGCGACGGCGCCACCGCGTCCTTCCCGCTGGTCAAAACCTACGGGTCCGGCTTCGCGCCCTATCGCCGCCGGATCGCCAAGCCGGTGGCCGGCAGCGTCCGTGTGGCGGTGGCGAGCCGGGAGGTCGAGCCCGGCGCCTTCGCGTGCGACCCGACGACCGGCCTCGTCACCTTCGCGGCGGGCCGCGTCCCGCCGCCCGGCGCCGCCGTGACGGCGGGCTTCGCCTTCGACGTGCCGGTCCGGTTCGACACCGACGCGCTGACCATCGACCTCGCTGCCTTCACGGCCGGGGAGATCCCGAAGGTGCCGCTCGTCGAGATCGTGCCCTGAGGAGGCGTGACGCCATGCGCGACATCCCGGAGGCCTTCGCGGCCCATCTCGCGGGGGGCGTGACCACCCTGTGCCGCTGCTGGTCCCTGCGGCGGCGGGACGGGCTCGCCCTCGGCTTCACTGACCACGACCGCGACCTGACCGTCGCGGGCCTCGTCCACGCCGCCCGCACCGGGCTGGAGGCGGCCGAGGCCAGTGCCGAGCTCGGCTTCGCGGTCTCGGGCGGCGACGTGGCGGGAGCGCTCAGCGGCCTCGGGCTCACCGAGGCGGACATCGCCGGCGGCCTCTACGACGGCGCCGCCGTGGAGACTTGGCTGGTCGACTGGAGCAGCCCCGAGACCCGGCTCCTCCTCGACCTCGCCACGATCGGCGAGGTGCGCCGGGACGGCGACGCCTTCGTGGCGGAGCTGCGCGGCCTCGCGCACCGGCTCGGCGCCGAGCGGGGCCGCACCTACCGGGCGACCTGCGGCGCCGATCTCGGCGATGCCCGATGCCGGGTGGACCGCGCCGCGTGGACGACGGCCGGCCGGGTGAGCGGCGTCCCGGAGCCGGCCACGCTCGCGGCGGCGCTCGCCGGGTCCTTCGCGGACGGCCTGTTCACCGGCGGGCGCCTGACCTGGACGACGGGCGCCAATGCCGGGCTCGCGGCGGACGTGCGCCTCCAGCTCGGGCCGCTGATCGAGCTCTGGACGGTGCCGCCCCGGCCGGTCGCCGCCGGCGACGGGTTCAGCCTGTGTGCGGGTGCAGGATGTTTGTCGGCAACAGCCAAAGCTAAGTACCTATCACTTCTAGATATATCTTAAATGCTGTTCACTGAGTATGTCGGCAACAACAGCAACCAAAATATATCTCTCTCATTTAAGAGATGGGCATCATAGTGAGTTTGTCATGAAAAACAAATCTGCTGTTAACGATATCAATTTCGCCGGACCTTATAGTGGGCCAATTCGACGTTGATATTATTGCGAAATTGAAAATTGTTAGACTTAATAGTTTACAATCGCATAGATTAATGGCTGACAGCTAGCTGCCGTCAGTGACCTTCGCGAGCGATCAACGTAGTGTGAGGGGCAATATGCGACGCATCAGTCTTCGACTGCAGGATTGCAAGCGGAAGTGCTTGTGCCCATGCGATCCTAAATATCAGTCTTCAAGACTCAATATTATCGATAAGTGACTCGAATGACGCAATGATTCGAGAAGTCGGTGCTGCCAAAAAATCAGATTCCAGGACATAATCGACTGCCCATAATATCAGACTTGGCAGAACATCAACTAAATCATTTTTCCGCAAATTCACTCACTTCTGCCCTGAGATAGAAGTCCATTCCATACTCGGCTTTGACGAGTTTTGGTGTGATTCCATCGACTGCAAGCGTATGCCTTGTTTTTGCCAGAGAAGTACGAAGTAATTTCGCAGCGTCATATATTTTAATATACATCAAATTGAATTCGCGGCAATGCCGTGAGTCCACAACAGCAAGGTGATGACGGGTTGTAGGATGTCTCTGTCTAATTGAAGGTAGAATTTCCTTTTCAACCAGTTTCCTTGCACACGACGTGCTTATTTTGAGCTCGCAGGCAACTTGTCTGCGCGTCAGGCCACGGAAAAATCCGCGTCGCAGGCGCTCTCGGAGTTCAGCGACATCGACAATGATCGACCGAATACCTTGAACATCCGACCTGCATCCTATCCAGCTGAGTTTGCCTGAGAGTATAAGACCCACAATGTCGACGAGCGAACTATGTGTTCTGCTGACAGCGGATACAATATCTGCGGCTGTCTTTGGCATTTCCTGGATTGGCTCGGCTCGGTCGCGTAACATGCCCATAAAAGCGGCAACATCATCCGCACTAAAGACTGACGCGACAGTCGCGCTCTGATACTTGTCGATCGGGCTCAGAAATCCTGCTCCGACTAACAGTCGCAACGTATCGCCCTTGATACCCAAGATATCTGAGGTAGCCTTCGCTGATAAAGCAGACGACAATCGATCGAGAAGGGGAGCAGCAGCGACAGCATCGAAATGTATGTCGTGTGCAACATGTTTGACATGCTCTGGACCAATATGCCCTGCGCGCTCCAGCGCAATCCGCAGTCGACCTTCGGAAATTCTCGTTTCATGAGACGCCGTTCCGACCGAATGTATTTTTCGATATGGAAGATTTTTCCCAAAGAGTATTTCGTTTGGGTGGAACGGTATCTCGTTCGCGATGGCTTCGACAATCACGGCCCGAACAGGATCGTAGGCTGGGTCTTTGGTTTCATACTCCAACCAGTGATACAGCCGACCAAACCAAGCCTTCGGTCCGGCTGGCGTACCTCTAGGTCCGGGAAAATCTCGCCACAATCCAATCAGAAACTGGTGTATTCCGTCTGCTCCACCGCTTGCGATCTCAAATCCTTGTTCTCCAGCGTGCGTCCATTCTGTGTTCGTTAGATATCTGGAGTTCTGATCTCGACCGAATGCTTTGACTATGCCTAGAACCTCACAAGTTTTTGCCGCTGCATAGAACGGCATCTGATCCAGCCACAAATTTTCTTCGGGCGCGTTGAGTCTTCGAATAAGATATCTTTCAAAGGAGGTCGCGAATCGATCTGTGCGGCGAGATAGCTTCTGACTGTCTTTATCAAGGCATCTGATAAAGCTCTGCGGAAAATCGTGAACGTTTTCACGCCCTTCGGAGTATATATTGATAAGACCGGCAGCGTGTTCTACACAGGTTCGTATATGCAGTATTGACCATATCGTCCGGTAGTGTATCAAAGGGTGTCCGCGCAAACCGCTGGACTTTCGAATATCTTCTGCCATACACACAGGGCAAGCTCGAAAATGCGGTCGCATCAAGCTTGCATTTGTCAGAATCTGGCCGCGAATGCGGTAAATCGTACCCTCTCTTTTGCGGCTCTCGCGCAATAAAGCCTCGACATCAGTGCCGGCAATCTCGGCAAGTCGAGTGACCTGAGCCACATCACCGTCGGCTAGTCGCCGCATCGATAGGCCAAGATCGAAGCAGAACTCCCGAACGGTCGCGATTCCGTTGCGATGTGCCAAGCGTGCTACGAAGCTCATGAGCTCCTCGCCGGGCAAGTGGGTGATGGTGGGATGCAGCCTCATTACGACGGCCTTCCTAGACGTCCTGCTTCAGCCGCGTCGCGGCTTTGCTTCAAGACGAGCCGGCAGTCGATTTTGCGCCAATCTGCGGCGAAGAATGGATTGACGGCGTCCGCGCAACCCGTCCGCTCCCGATAAGCGAGTTTGAACTGCTCCACGCCCAACCGAGTGGCACGGGGTCTTGCGTCCAGGCCTTGGCCAATGGCCTCGTGCACCAACTGCATCGTCGTTCCGAGCTCGTGGAGGCTCGCGTGGATGAGCCGCGGCGCAATGATCGCGAGACTTTCCTTGTCCACGATCATTGATGCCGCCTGCGCAGTGTCCTCTATGGCTGCCGACACCATCGGAATGTCTGCGGGTAGATCCAATGAACGGAGATGCATGAATACGGCGCGGCGGCGCACTTCACTCTTGGTGTCCGCGGTAGGGGCGCCGTCATCATCGGGATCGTTCAACCCCTCGAAGAACGAGACCACTTCAGGCAATCCGGAGAGGATCAGGACAACCGGCCATGTCTGCGTTACGAGAAACGTCTTCAGGAGCGTTCGAATTTGCACGAGTTCCCGTTTGTTGGCTGTTTCCAGCACGTTGTGGATTTCGTCTAGATGCAATACGAGCTTGCCAAGGAACTCCAGTCGTTCTCGAACTTTGGCCCAAACAGCTTGGACTGAACGTTCGGATGCCATCGGATAATTGAGGACGCGCAGGATCTCGAGACCGAGTGCCTTTGGGTTGCACGGCGATGGTGTGAGTACAGAGACGGCCCGACAATCCGAGCGTGGCACGCCGTAGCCCGGGAAGCCAGGATGGCTTCCAATGACGCGAGCCAAGATCGAGCTCTTCCCCGCGCCAGTCATGCCCGTTACGACTAGAGCTCGCGTCTGACTTCTGTTGCCGGGTCCCAGCGGCCGAGCGGGATCTATCCGGGTAACGAGATCCGCCAACAGCTTGCGGAAGAGTTCGGCTATTTTTGTATCTCGATCGGCGGTCCGCAGGATGCGGCCCTTGACGCGCTCCATGATCTCCAGTCGCTCGCGCTCCTCCGGGGACATGATGGAGAGAAGGTCCTGTAGAGCCTCGATACCCACGGGGACTGCCTCGATCATGGAACGTCCTCGCTGAGCCCGCCCATCCGCCATGCGGGTACCGTCGATGGGGTCTGCGACTGGTCGGGTTGGGCAGCCTCGCCCGGTATGGAGGCAGGGACCGGAATGATATTGTCGAGAAGATCGGTCGGCTGCTGTTCCCGGTCATCCTCATCCCAGTTAGGCAAGGAGAATCCAAAGGTAAGCGCCTTACGAGCTTGTTCCAGGGTTTCCGGCGTGTCGAGTTCCTCGGCTATGCCGGCTTCCAGTTTCCTCTGAAGACCTATGGCGGAGAGATCGCGGACTGTCGCCAATAGGATTGGACGGCTCAATTTTGCTTCGTCCGCATATCTTTTGCTAAGATCGAGAGACGACTCCTGCCAGACCTTTAGCGGAAGACCCCGGACCTCCTTCGAGAGACAAGGTACGGTGAGCCAATCGTCGCCAAGCAGAACCGACGCATGACCAACATCCTCCGGGTCGAGCCGGATGGCGACATCATGAATACCTTTGCGCGTGAACCAATCGTGGAGCTCGCGGCTTTGATAGCGGAGACCGAGTATCTCTACCCCGGAGTTGTCGAGCACGCATTCGGTTTTGATGCCGAAGATTGCCCGTTGGGTATGTCGATCCGGCACCGGGAGGCGACCATTTTCCCTTCTCAGTCGGATCCATGCATTGCGGGGCGTCTCCCCGCCCAAACCGTCATGCGGCCGGTTGTGATAGTCGTCCACGACATAGCGAACGAGGTTGCGTGCCAGATCGTCGACGGGAATGCTCGCCCCCGTGCCAGGATCGTAAAGTCCCTTCTCGACCACATTCGAAGATGTCCGGCCTGTGAAGTAACCGAGGAACTGCGATTTTATGGTCGAAAACATCCTCTCGACACGACCGCGTAGATGAGGCCGGCCCGCCGGTGGATGCTCGAAGGTAGCCCCCATCGATCGTACGACGCGGCGGCATTCCTCGGAGCGGTAGCCACTACCCCAATCGGTAACGAGTTTTCCGATGCCGGTTGACATGAACCACGGCCCGATGGTGTTGGCTCCTGCGGAGAGATGGCTCTTGTCGCTGATGATCATACGAATCGTCGCGACTGCTTCGGCGGCGCACGCGTTTGGCGCCAACCGCATGGCCAGCACGCAACGGCTTGCACAATCGATTGCGACGTAGAGGCACATTCGCACGCGCCGCACGTCCTTCCTGGACTCGCTGCTCAGCACGTTCCATACGCCGGTACGGACGAGCAGAGTCTGAAGATCGACAGTCCATTCATCGATCTCGATCCGCTGGCCGATGCGCGAGACGTCCAAGCCATACTCGACGGCGGCAAATTTTCGTTCTGCGGCTTCCAATGTATATCGGCGTGCGTAGACCCAGAATTTGTCGAGCGATCGGATGCGGATAATGAACTGACGCTTGCTCGGAAGCGTGAGTGCGGCGTCCGAGGGTCGATCTTTGTTTAGCGCGTCGATCTCGGCCGCCAGTTTCAGGTAGAGGCCGTCCTGACTCGGTTTGCCTTGCGTGGCGTATTCCTCCGCTACCTCGATCATCAGCTTCTCGGCTTCCGGTTCGAGGGGAGCAACATGGCTGCCGCAGTTGCGGTAATTATCACGCAACGCGTAAGGTGTTTTCGCGCATTCCTTGAAAGTTCTCAGCCAGCGCTGTAAAGTCCGATATGATGGCGGCTCGCGCGTCGACGTCATTGTCCCGGATCTGAGTTTTCGCTGCTTTCCTTTTATATTGGGAGAAATCGCGGCACATGGAAGTTTGTTGACTTCCTCCGCGATCTTCGCAATGGCGGCCTCCATTCCTCTGTTTGAACTGCTGACCTCACCTCTCTTCTGCAATTCGAGAAACCGGGCGACGTACTCGTTCTTCCAGAGGATCTTGGGGTGCTCGCGTGTCGGGATTTCCGCCAGACACGTCACAGCACTGCGCTCTCGGGCTCGAGCATTCCCAGTGCTGAACCAAGCCGGATGGCGACGGTACCTCTCGGAACCCTCCAGCTCCGCCATCTCGGTATGCGAGTACTCGACGAACAGGCGGTAATCGTCGGCACGTTGAAGCCTGTGACCTTGGTCGCTCGACCCGAAATGCCTATATTCGATTTCGTCGATGCGGATGAGATCATCTTCGCCGTACTCAATTCGATCGGCATTTCGCTCCATCGAATTCACGGCGTCCGCTCCGCCGCGTTCGCGCTTCGGACGGTCATGCCACGGTCAATAACACCGCGTCTGGTCGGCACCAGAATGCCGTCGCCGATCGCGCGAGCCGCCGCATAGAAGGCTTGATCATCGCCTTCAATGCCGGCCGCCCCGATAATCCAATCGAGCGTGGCTGCGCCGTGGAGAGCCGCGGCTACTTTTCTTATGCAGCCATCTGTCCGATGATCAGAGATTCGGCGTGCATCATGGATGAGTTCCGCGTTGGCTACCAAGAAGGGCGGCATCTTGGCGTCGGTCAGAAGGCAGACTCCGTCGGCAAAGGAGGTGTCCATCTGCCGCGCGATCAGTTTAAGTAGGCACTCCAAATTATGCTTCGTTGCGATAGAGTGCGGTTTGACAGCGACCGCGATCCGTCGTCCCGAATTCAAGAGCATCAGAAAGTCGAAATGGTGCCTGCGCGCTTTGCCGAGGTGGTCGACATAGCGCACTGCTGGTGGCTGCTCGTAGATCGTCGCGCAGTCTGATCGAGCCATGAGAACCAGCGCTGCCTTGCCTTCAAGACCGCTTTCGCACAGGATCACTCTACGATCCCTGGCTGCGACGATGGTCGGTCGCGCGGCGTTGCGAGGGGCCTCGGACGGCTTGCGGGACGCGTTCGAGCGCATCGGCTCTCGCCAGCGGTGTGCCGAGCTATCGAGATCGCTTTCGCATGCATCAGGCTCCAGCTCGTATCGGTCGAGCGAGGATGTCGAATCCGATACGCGAGCGGTGTCGTTCGTCGGCGAAGAGGCAGGCAAGATCTGCAACACAGCTCTCCGTGATCGGGCGCCCTGCGGCGCGTCCAAAGCCCCGCCTTGGATTGGCGAGGCGCTTGCTTGTCGTTGCAGGCAAAGTCGCAGCTCAAAGGTCGCTGCCGTCCTCGCCGAGCTATGCGGCTGCATTTGTCCGGATCAACTGGCCGGTATTCGCGGAGCTGCTCCGGCCACCGAGTCATCCGAAGCGAACGACGACCTTGTAATCTTAGGTCTGACGGTCGCTACTACGGGACAATTCGGAGCGTGAACGATATTCGTTCAATGCTCGGACTATTGGATGGGCCTCGGACTGCCGATCCGAAACTCGCGGATCGTGCCGTCTTCATCAAAGACTGCATCCACGATCGGGCTGCAGATCAAACCGCCGTCGCTTGGAATCTGGTCGAGCGCGCGAGCGGACAAACCTTCCGCGCTGGAAGCGCATTCGAAGCGATCGGCTGAGCCCTCGCCGAGCGAGAGGCGTTCAAACAGCTTGTTGGGCTGATCAAGATCAATCCGGATCTTCGGGGAAATACAGTACATGACGGTTCCGATCTGCAATAGGTCGCAAATCCGCGCGCGAGCTGTGGACAGCTGCGCGAGGGGTCTGAAGCAGTGCTTGCAGGCCGCCTTGGACGATGGCACCTATTGATCGTGCCGCTAGGCACGACTCCGCCTTCCGGATCCTGCGTGGGATCGGGTCGGTGTAGCCATCGGATCTCGAGGGATCCTGCAGGTGAAGCTGCCGCTAGGTTCCTAGGCCGTGCGGCGGCAGCTCATTTTCAATCGGGCGCGACTGCGACGTCGCGCCCGTTTCTTGTTCGGCTCATGGTCCTTCTCCGTTTCGGGCGGTCGCCCATAGACGTCGGGTCGTCGTATCCGAACGGGTACGACGGCCTGACAGGCCAATTTCGATTGAGATTTTCGAGCCCTTCGAGGGATGCGCGGCGCAGCCAGACAGCTACGCAGGTTCCGCAGTCCCAAGTCGCATCGCGCTAGGGCGAGTGCGACTGCATGGCGCCGAGGGTTGGCAATCCCCGGCTATCGCCCGCGCCCTTTGAGGACAGCTCCCACGTATGGGAGCAACACGAACGACCGCGCTGGCGAACAAACCAGGCATACGTTCCCGGGGCAAGGCAGCGGCGAGCCGATTCCTTACGGCCTGCGAGCTTCCTGTGGACAACCGAAGGAATGGTGTGGCGCCAGCAACTCGAGCGGCGGTGCGCCGAGTGCGATCGAGCTGCGTCGCCATATTGTCATATCCGGGCGTATGCCTGCGCGAATAGCAGTCACGAGTTCCCCCGAACAGATCATGCTCAGGATCGTTTCGACAGCTTCGGCAGGCTCTCGGACCACGCTCGCCAAGTTGTTCAAGCTTTGCGTCTCTTCCTGCTCCAGCGCGGTCAAGATCCTGATGCGGTCGCCAGCTGCGATGGAATGATGTCGTGTGGCCCAGATTGCACGTGCAGCGCTGAGGACCGGCTCGTTGAGGACGGTTGATCTCGTCACGAGTACGATATCGAGATTGCTCTCGATCTTCGGTCGCGGGGCGGCGTCATGAACGCCTAGCACCAGCACGCGATAGCCGGCCTTTCCAACCTCGAAAGCGAGGCAATCAGGAACGTCCATCTGCGAACGTTCTATCAGATCGATTGTCGGATCAAGCGCCGCTTGTATCAACAAGTCCCGATGCCAGCGATGTCGATAGCGGATCGGGCGCCGGCATATACCTCCGTAGAATCCTGGATATGCCGTCTCTGGCCTTCGCCCGTCTCGATGAGGGTCTACTACCTTAGCAATCTGCAACATCTGAGTTCTGCCGCAAGGTAAGTCGCGCGGACATGGAAGCCTAACGCCACCATCGTCGGCACGCTCGTCTGCACCGCCATATGCGACTTCCAGCTCGGCCCGACTCGCGAACCCAGGGGAACAACCAAGCGATCTATTCGCCGGATAAAATCATAAGGGGCTAAATCTGCCCCCTGTTCAATGTTTCGCCCCGTTCGCCCGGGCATCGGCAACGGGGACAAGTCGCTTGGCGAGGAGCAAACGTCGCAGTATCGCGAGGCGTTTTTCGTTCAGCATCAGTTGGTTACAGATACTTCGCCGAAAAGCGAATTTTTCCACAACGGATCCACTCGCGGCTAGTGGAGCACATTCCGATCGGCAGACGGGCCGCCGGCGGGTCTTGTGCAGTCCCGAGGGCGGCCTGGGAGACATTGCATGCGATTTTCTGCGTGAGGGCTCCTTGCTGTTTGACCGCCGCGGTCACGGAGACCGTCGCGCCGTTCATCTCCTTGATGCGGCCCCTATCCCGCCCTCGGTTGCAACGCCGCCCCCGCCGCGGGGGCGGGCAGGAAACCGAAGGTGCTCGTCCTGGCCACGGGCGGCACCATCGCCCAGACGACGGGCAAGGACTCCGTCCTGACGGGCTCCGCACTGGTCGCGGCGGTGCCGGGCCTCGACGCCTCGGCCGACGTCAGCGCCGAGCAGGTCGCGCAGGTGTCCAGCCCCGACGTCACCTCCGAGATCTGGCTGCGCCTCGCGCGCCGGGTGAACGAGTCCTTATCCTCCGGCGCCGCGGACGGCGTAGTTGTCACCCACGGCACGGATACCATGGGGGAGACCGCCTATTTCCTCGACCTGGTGGTGAAGAGCGACAAGCCCGTCGTGGTCGTCGGCTCGATGCGCGGCTCTGGGGCCGTCAGCGCGGACGGGCCAGCCAACCTTGCCAACGCGGTGGCCATCGCCGCCGATCCAGCGGCCAAGGGGGCCGGCGTGCTGGTCACCCTGAACGACCAGATTTTTGCCGCCCGCCACGTGACCGAGACGAATGCGACCGCCCTCGACGCATTCAAGTCCCCTGATTTTGGGGCGCTCGGCGTCATGCAGGGTCGCAAGCCGCACTCCTATCGCACCGCGACGCGCCGGCACACAACGGCCACCGAGTTCGACATCTCGGACGTGAAGGAACTGCCGCGGGTGTCCATCGTCTACCCCTACGTGGACGTCGGCCCCGGGGCCCTGAACGCCGCCGTCGTGGACGAGGTTAAGGGCGTGGTTTACGCGGGCACGGGCAACGGCAGCATCCCGAAGTCCGTGCAGCCGGCAGTCACCGCCGCGATAGGCAAGGGCGTGATCGTTGTTCGCTCCTCGCGCGTGAACGGAGGCTTGGTCGAGCGCGACGGGGAACACGACGACGACGCTCTTGGCACGGTGACGTCCGATAGCCTGAACCCACAGAAGGGCCAGGTGTTGCTGATGCTGGCACTCAGGAAGACCCAGGACGCAGCGACCGTGCAAAGGATGTTCTCGGCATACTGAACGCGTCAGCAACGCACCGTTTCCGTGATGACGGTAGCCTGAAGACCTTTGCCTTCGGCCACTGTGCGGACCATCGAAGGGCCTGGCGGTTCTTCAACGCACGCGGGCATGGGCGCATTCGGCTACTTAGTTATGGCCAGCAGGCCGGATGCCGCCGCGTAGATCACCGACGCGATGACCGAGGCCAAGATGCCGCTGCCGAATCCCAGCAGCCGCTCGCGCCAGACGTCCGCCTGGGTCGGCAGGCCGACGACCCGGCGGAATGCTTGGGTGTCGGCCTGCGCAATCTGCCGAAGGGCAGCGAGCTCGACTGCAAGGCTCTCCCTGCGCCTCTCGGCCTCCGCAATCCGATCGAGAGCATCCTGTAGATCACGCTTGTTGTCATCTGCTTGAGAGCGCAACTCGTCGATGGCCGCGATTGCGTCGGAGAGGTTGTCCCGCGCGGCATCAATCTTCCGTATGCGGTCGTCGACCGAGCCTTCGGCCTCGCCGGATATAATCCTCTCGATGATTGGCGGACGTCTGTAACCAGGGACGAGCAGTCTTGCGGCTGCCTCAAGCAGCTCGAAGTATGTTCTGAATGCGTGGAACAGGAAACGGGCCATCGCCACAGCAAACAGCTCGAACTGATGGCGCACGGATGCGGTTCTCCGGTGGTCATATAACCTCCCTATGCACGCTACCTGCCCCGCTCGCCACAGCTATCATCGCCCTCTCGGGACGGCGTCGGCACGTTCCGGTACGGCAGGGAGGCCTAGAATCACCGCTGTCTTGCGCCGCAGAACCGCTTCGTTACAGCGAGAAGGACGTCCCCGGCGTCCGGTCCATTCTGCCGGTAGCTTCGTCTGGCGAAGCATTGCCGTGAAATGATGGGTAGATGGCTCACGCTTACGTGCATCCGCATCGCTCATGCCCATCGCTCCAAGAGGTATCTGTGACGCCAGCGGTCAATCTGCGGCGGTGCCAGTATGCCCTGTCTTCAACGCGGGCCTCCTTGCGTTCAGCAACGATCCCAGGGGCAGGCAAGAGGGACGCGACGGGTGCGCGTCACTGATGAGATGTTCCCGAGCAGCGCGCCGCCGACACGGTGCATGTTCTTCCGCGACCGCCACTGAGTTCCGCTAGCTATGGTCACCATCGACGCATCTATGTAGGTTCCGCGCCTGTGGTGTTGCCATTCGAAAGGGGCATTGGCCCCGTGCGCGAACGGTGGACGATGTCGGTATCACCGCTGACTATCTAGCCAACGCCGAACTGCGCCTATGAACTCTCGGCACGCGCCGCCGGCCACCGCAACCGAGTACATGGAGGCCAGCGCCTCCGCCGGATCCGGAAGCGGTTGCTCGATGGTAGCTACGTGTTCGGTCGGTACGGCACACCGCTCCAGCAAGCCGATGAGGTAGATGGCGTAGGCGGGCGGCCCTCTCTCCGCCCATAGGTGCACGGTTCGGCGGGAAACCCCGATCTCCTGCGCGAATCCGATCTGAGTTCGGCCAAGACGGCGCAGGGCGTCTTTGAATTCATCCCCCGTCATGCCGATCTCTCAAGCCGAACATCGCGGTACGGACGCAGGCTCCGCGCCGGCGATCCATGGTCCATGCCGTTCCTTCGTCGCTTCTTCGAACGGCATCGAAGACGGAAGGAACGGTAACGCATCGTATAGCTGTGGCAACTTAGAAGCGTTCGCCGGATCCACAGAGATATCCGAACGGATGCGAACACATGGGCTTCAAGAGAGATCCCGCAGCCGATGAGGCCGAGGCGCAGCGTCAGGCCGAAGAGGAGGCGGCGATCCTGCCTTCTCATCTCCGACGCAGGACGGTCAAGGTCGAGGTCAGGAAATCGCGCGCCAGGAAGCCTGAGGCAGCTGCCCCGACCACCTCGTTCAAGAAGACCTCGCTGGAAGTCGTTCAGAGGAACAGATCGATTCAGATCACGACAGATTCGGCCGAGCATATCCAACCGCCATCTCCGCGATTGTCTTCCGTCAAGCAGCCGTACCACACCAAACCAACCTCGGAGTGAATGTTGGCAATCGACCGGACGGTTGAGCGAGCAGGACCTCATTGACTGAGATCACACGTTAATCCCGCCGCGACAGAGAAAAGTTCTCGCTGCGACGGGATATCTTTTCAGTTGATAGCCGCCATGGCCCGCGATCTGTTTTATTTGTGTCGCCGTCGATCCAGATCCATCTTGAGATCCTCGAATTCGGCACGTCTTCTCACGATCTCGGTCAAACCTTCGATGAAGGTTTCCCGATCACAGTCGACGACGTTACATAGCGTATCGATTGCATCCGAGAGCGTCTGCAGGTCGCCGATGTCTGGTTCGGAAGGGGGCAACATGAACATTACTGCTCCTCCACCAAATGGAGCTTGCATTCGGCCATCCCGGCGTCTGAAACCGATGTGATACCGGATAAGGCCGCCTCGATCTCTTGACGGGACAGGTAGCCGTTTTCGTCGAGTTCCCGCGCGATCGCCTGCAGGGCCAGCCTATGATCCGTTATGATGCGACGTGCCAGTTCACCGGCTCGATACAAGCGATCTCTCATTGCCGGCAGTAGGCCGGGGATCGTGATCAATTCGCCGGCCGTCGGCTCCAGGTGGATATTGCCCAGATGCCCCAGGCCGAAACGCAATTCGATGTCTCGTGCGAGTTGCGTCGCTTTGGCGAGGTCGGAAGTCGGTCCATTCCCCGAACCAATCGATCCGGCCCCGAATTCGATTTCTTCGGCAATTCGACCCGCCAGAATGCAAGACAATGCCGCCTCCACCCGGGGCAACGTCGCTCCACCGTCGGTGACGAACTCGAGGCAGGCCTCTCCGCCATCGTCGTACATTGAGAGATGCGCGACTTCGCCGAATTGCAGTGCATGCGCCACGATGGCGTGGCCGGCCTCATGGATGGCCACGCGACGCCGGACCGACGACGGGAGCGAACGACGTCCCTGGCGGATTTCGTCGAGAAGATCGTCCATTGAGACCTCTCGACCGGCACGGCGGGCCGTCCCTTTGGCCCGTCGGACGAATGCCTCGACGTCTGCTCCGGTCATGCCACGCGCAGCCAGAGCCAACGGGAGCGTCGGTATATTAGCCAGGATCTCGCCGCCGAGATGGTGACGGAAGATGCTGGCGAGTGCGGTCGTATCCGGCTTCCCGACTTCGATCTCGCGATCCAGACGGCCCGCCCGCTTCACAGCAGGGTCGATCCTCTGCGGATGATTGGTTGCGGCGACGACCACAACCCCTGGACGCTCGTCGACCCCCGCCAGCAATTCGAGGAAAAGGTTCACGATCTGAGTCCAATACTGGACGTAATCGCCATGGATCTGGGCGCGATCGGAAATGCCGTCGAGCTCGTCGATGAATAGGATGCAGGGTGCCTGAGATCGAGCCCGGGCAAAGACCTTCCGAATGGCCTGCAGTGTTCCTGAAAGATAGCTGGATGCGTTCCATTCGGCGACAGAAGTCACCACCAGCGGTACCCGGGCGCTTTTGGCCAAGGCTTTAGCAAAGCTCGTCTTTCCGACCCCGGGCGGCCCGGACAGCAGTAACCCGCGGTGGTCGATTTCCTCCCATCCGAGCCGTCCAGCCCTGTAGGCCTGCAGGTCCGCAGCGGCGGCCAATCCCCAGATCTTGGCTTCGCCATAGCCGTCCAACACCTCCAGGGGTGGTCCGTCCCCGAGAAATTCGGCTTTGGCGGCGACGATTCGCTCGAGCGCCTCGATGCAGGCATCGGGCGTTCCCGTTCTTCGAAATGCGACGGGCAGATCGGCGATGTCGATCATGCGAAGCAGATCGGGATCGATCTTCCGCGATGGCGTACCGCCGACGACGGCCTCGATCACGAGCGCGAGACCGGCTTGGTCCAGATTCGTCAAAGCAATCCGGTGCTCGGAGGAGCGTGTCAGGTCACGCGGCAACTGTCGCATCGGATCGGGCGCGATGCCGACGATGGGAATCCGAACATGAAGGGCCGCGCGGATCGCCTCGTTGCCCTTATCCGGCCTCGCCTCGCTCCCGATCCCGTCGCAGACGAACAGCGCGGCATGCCGGCGGGTCAGTTCACGCCCCGCTCGCCCGACGGCGAGATCGACGATTTTGGCCTGGGGTTGGAACAGGCACTTCTCGGCAACGATCCGCACCGGCTCGACGAGATCCGAGACGTTCGTCGCGAGTGAAACCACGGGCGCTTCCCGACGCAACCGACGGACGAGGCCGGTCTCGGCGGCGACGGCGCGAGCGAGCATTACGGCCACGGCAGCCAAATCGGCCGGGATCGGTACATGAGCGGTCTCGGGTCGGTCTGCTTCGTCCTGCGCAACGATCTGCTCGACGGCATCGTTGTCGAGCGCGACCTCGTCCTCATAGGCATACGAGTTGGAGCGTTGGCCAATCTTGAGCCGCTTACGCTCTTCGTGGACGAGTTGCTGCAGAAAGGCGCGCGCGAGGCGATCGGAGGCTTGGTCCATCGCGGCGAGCAGGATCGAACCTGCGGATGCATTTGTTGGGAATTGCATACGAGATCTCCCACGGTCGGGCGTGGGTCGGCGCCGACCGTCAGCTTTGATGCTGGAATGGTGCGGCGACGCGGCTGGCTCGACGGGTCGAGGCGCTCGGCAGGCATCGCTTTAGGAGATCGCCCACTTCGTAGGCGACACTTGTTTGTAGAACATAAATAGAACGGCCGATACCGGTGCCGGCTCTTGTCCACAAGTTGGGCTGGCACCGTGCTGCCGCTGCCACTGCGGTAAGCTCGGGTCTGCTACCGCTCCCCGCTCAAGTTCATCACTGGATCAACCTAGGAGACCCTGTCCGTTCTTATGGTAGCAACAACAGCTCGTCCGCTTCGAGGCTTGGCAATGGGCAAGCGGACGTTCAACTCGATCTGGCTCAGTGGCTCCAGTTGACCCTAAGCAGAAGGTCGCAAGGTCCGCTTTTCGGCATTCCAGTTGGCAGCTTTGGCAACTCCTGGCCGAAAGCCGCCGGTCCGCTTCGGAGCAGACCTGCCGGAGAAGCAGACGGCCTCCTATCGACCCAGGCCGGTCATCTGGGTCGAAGCGCGGACATCTCGAAAGCAGACCTATGGCTTGAGCGGACATGCGGCTTGACGACCGCGCTGCAGGCCGCCGCGGAGGGCTTCGGCGATATCCCTTCGGTCTCGACGCACGTCGGCATTCAGGGGGACGTTGCCGCGCTCTCAGAGCCCGGCCGACGAAGGGGCGAGCGCCGGACATCGCTCATGCTCCGCCGCAGGAAGCGGCGAGGCATCCGAGCGCACCTCATTGCACCTGCTCCGCGAGCCTGAGCAGCTCGGCGCAGGAGGCGTTCTTGCCGGCGAAATCCTTCCAGGCCGTGTCGCGGGCCGCCACCCGCCATGTCTGGATGTGATCGGCCGTGAGATCGTGGATCTTGGCGCCGCGCGCGGCGTAGATCTTGGTAATCTCCTCGTCATCCCGCTTGGCGGCCGCGAAGGAGAACGCCTCCAGCTCCTGGCCGATCTCCTGAACAGCCCTCTGCTGCTCCGGCGTCAGGGCCTCGAACGTTGCCTTGGAGATGATCAGCGGCTCCAGGATGAACCAGAACGAGCGCCCCCGGCCGGCGGTGAGGTTCTTGGTCAGCTCGTCGAGACGGAACGAGATCAGGCTGGTGGAGGCGCTCACCGCCGCTTCCAGCGCGCCGGTCTGCATGCCGATATACATCTCGCTCGACGGCATGGTCGAGACGATGGCGCCGGAGGCCTGGAACACGAGATCCATCTCGCGGCCGCCGCCGCGGATCTTCACGCCCTTCACGTCGGAGGGCACGAGGATCGGGTGGACGCGCGAGGCGACCGCGCCCGACTGCCAGACCCAGGTCACGATCATCACGCCCTTGTCGTTGAGCGTCTTGGCGAGCCGCTCTCCGACCGGGGCGGTGCGCCACTGGGCGGCCTGATCGTAGTTCGTCACCAGGGCCGGCATGAGGGCGATGTTGGCCTCCGGCAGCTCGCCGCCCGCGTAGGAGAGCGGCACGAGGCTCATGTCGACGGCCCCTTTGCGCACCGCGCTGAACTGCGCGAGCGTCTTCACCAGTGAGGAACCCGGATAGACCTGCACCGTCAGGCTGCCGCCGGTGCGCTTCTCCAGCTCCTGTCCGAAGCGGCGGCAGATGCGGTCGCGGGCGTCACCCTGCTCCAGGGTGCCGCCGGGGAACTGGTGCGAGATGCGCAGCACCTTCGGCGCCTGTGTCCGCAGCACGGTCGGGCTTGTTATCAGACCGGCGCCGAGCGCCGCCGATCCGAGCAGGTTGCGGCGTGTGACGATCATGCTGAATCCTCCATCGTCCCGCGACGGTGAGGCCTGTCATCGACAGGCGTATTCGATCTCGGGTTCTGGGATGACGACCGGGCGGCGGAACCAGACCCCGGCCGGGTGCCAACGTCTGTGGCCTGGCCGACGGATCTCAGGCGACGGTGCGGGCGGGCTCGGCCTGGATGCGCCCGCGCAGCCAGTTGATCACCCCGCCCGCGAGCAGGACCTCGATCTGGCGCGGCGACAGGTCGTGCCGCATCCGGATCGTCGCCTGGCCGCCGCGGACCGTCGCGGTGATCTCCCGGCCCGCCGCCAGCGCGTCGGCGACGCCGGCGATCTCCACCGTGTCGCCGAGTTCCAGCCGGTCGTAATCCGACGGGTCCTGGAAGGTCAGCGGCAGGACGCCGAAATTCACGAGGTTCTGCCAGTGGATCCGGGCGAAGCTCTTGGCCAGCACGACCTCCAGCCCGAGGTAGCGCGGGGCGAGCGCGGCGTTCTCGCGGCTCGAGCCCTGGCCGTAGTTCAGGCCGCCGACGATGGCGTGGCCGGCGCGCTCCTTGCCGCCCTGCTTCGCCCGTTTCGGATAGGTGTCGTCGATCGGCTCGAAGGTGAACTCGCTGGTCTTCGGGATGTTCGACCAGTAGGGCATCACCCGGGCGCCCGCCGGCATGATGTCGTCGGTCGAGATGTCGTCGCCGGTCTTGAGCATCACCGGCACGCGGATGTCGGCGCCGAGCTTGCCGAGCTCGGGCAGCGTCGTGATGTTCTCGGACTTCTCCAGCCGCACCGCGCGGGCCTCAGCCTCGGCCAGGGGCGCCACCAGCATCGTGGTGTTGCCCGGCACCATCGCGGGCGGCACGATCCGCGGATAGGGCATGTCGAGCGTGCGCGGATCGGTGATCACGCCGGTGAGCGCCGAGGCCGCGGCCGTCTCCGGGGAGCATAGGAACACGCTGTCCTCCCGGGTGCCGGAGCGGCCGGGGAAGTTGCGCGGCACCGTCCGCAGGGAGTTGCGCCCCGAGGCGGGGGCTTGGCCCATGCCGATGCAGCCGTTGCAGCCGGCCTGATGGACCCGGGCGCCGGCGTGGATCAGGTCGGAGAGCTGGCCGTCCCGGATCAGCGTCTCCAGCACGACCCGGGTCGAGGGGTTGATGTCGAAGGACACCCGGTCGTGGGCGGTGCGACCCTTCACGATCGCGGCCGCTACGGCGAAGTCACGGAACCCCGGGTTGGCCGAGGAGCCGATGTAAGCCTGGTAGATCTCGGTGCCGGCGACCTCCGAGACGGGCACGACGTTGCCGGGGCTCGACGGCTTGGCGATCATCGGCACGAGGGAGGACAGGTCGACCTCCTCGTGATCGTCGTAGGTGCAGCCTTCGTCCGCCGCCAGCGGCATCCAGTCGCCGCCGCGCCCGACGCCGTCGAGGAAGGCCTTCGTCGACGCGTCAGAGGGGAACACGCTCGTAGTGGCGCCCATCTCGGCGCCCATGTTGGCGATGACGTGCCGGTCCATGGCGGTCAGGCCATCCAGGCCCGGGCCGTAATACTCGATGATGCGGCCGAACCCGCCCTCGACCCCGTGGCGGCCGAGCAGCGTCAGGATCACGTCCTTGGCGCTGACCCAGTCGGGCAGCGCGCCGGTCAGCTTCACGCCCCAGACCCGGGGCATGCGCAGCTGCAGCGGCTCGCCCGCCATGGCGAGCGCCACCTCGACGCCGCCGGCCCCGAAGGCCAGCATGCCGAGCGAGCCGGCCGCGGGGGTGTGGCTGTCGGAGCCGACCAGCGTCTGGCCGGGCTTGCCGAAGCTCTGCATGTGGACGGGGTGGCTGATGCCGTTGCCGGGTCGCGAGTACCACACGCCGAAGCGGCGGCAGGCCGAGCGCAGGAACATGTGCTCGTCGGCGTTGAGCTGATCGTTCTGGACGAGGTTGTGGTCGATATACTGCGCCGCGAGCCCGACCTTGACGCGCTCGACGCCCATCGCCTCCAGCTCGAGCATGACGAGTCCGCCGAGCACGTCCTGCAGGAGGGTCTGGTCGATCCTGAGAGCGATCTCGCCGCCCGGCGTGAGATCGCCCTCGGCGAGGTGGGACTGAACGAGCTTCTGCGTCAGGTTCAACGCCATCGGGGGCCTCCCTCGTGATCCGTGTCGCGGGGCGCCGGGCGCGGACCCAGGCTCCCCGTCTTGCCGTCGTGTCCGAGCGCCCAAGTCCAATAGTATTGCCTAGCCTGGACCGGCTCGCCGTACCTCTAGTTACCTTATTGCAGAGTGAACGGGTTCGTGATGGACGATTTTGGATTGATAAAGACGCTCTTTGTCTCAAGGTACTCGTGGATCGCCGCGAGTCCGTTCTCCCGGCCGATGCCGGAGTTCTTGAACCCGCCGAACGGCGCAAGGTAGCTGACCACCCGGTAGGCGTTCACCCAGACGGTGCCCGCACGGAGGCGCCTGGGCAGGCTCAGGGCCCGCCCGAGATCCGTCGTCCAGAACCCGGCGGCGAGGCCGTAGGGCGTGTCGTTGGCGATCGCCACGGCTTCGTCGTCGGTCTCGAACGTCATGATCGACAGCAGCGGGCCGAACACCTCCTCGCGGGCGATCCGCATCTGGTTGGTCACGCCCGTGAAGATCGTCGGCTCGACGAACCAGCCCTCGCCGAGCCGGGGATCGCTCGCCCGCTGGCCGCCGAGCACGCAGCGGGCGCCCTCGGCCTTGGCGATCGCGATGTAGTCCAGGACCTTGGCGAGCTGCGGCTCGGTGGCGATCGGGCCGACATCGGTGTCGGCCGCGCGGGGATCGCCGAGCCGGGCCTCCCGCATGCGCGCCACGAGCTTCTCGACGAAGGCGTCGTGGATCGAGGCGTGCAGCAGCAGCCGCGATCCCGCCATGCAGGTCTGGCCGGCGGCGGCGAAGATGCCGGAGATGACGCCCTTGACCGCCGCGTCGATGTCGGCGTCCGCGAACACGATGTGCGGGGACTTGCCCCCGAGCTCCAGCGACACGCGCTTGAACTGGCGGCCCGCTGCCTCCGAGATTTTGGCCCCGCCGAGGTCGGAGCCCGTGAAGGCGATGCGCTCCACCAGCGGGTGCTCGACCAGCGCGCGGCCGGCTTCGGCCCCGTAGCCAGTGACCACGTTGAGGACGCCCTTCGGGAAGCCCGCTTCCTCGAACAGCCGCGCCAGCCCGAGCATGGAAGCCGACGCGAACTCGGACGGCTTGACGACCACGGTGTTGCCCGCCGCCAGCGCCGGCGCGAGCTTCCACACTGTCAAGAGCAGGGGTGAGTTCCAGGGCGTGATCGCCCCAACCACGCCGATCGGCTCGTGCACGACGTAGTTGAACATGCCGACCTTGTCGGTCGGCGGCACCGATCCCTCGATCTTGTCGGCGAGACCGCCGTAGTACTGGAACCAGCGCGGCAGGTACTTCATCTGGCCGAGCATCTCGACCATGAGCTTGCCGTTGTCGCGGACCTCCAGATCGGCGAGCTCCTGCGCGTTCGCGGCGATCACGTCGCCAAGGCGGTGAAGCAACAATCCGCGATCGCTGGCTGTCATGCGCGCCCATGGACCGTCGGAGAAGGCGGCGTGCGCCGCGCGGACGGCCGCATCGACATCCTCGGCGCTGGCCTCGGGGATCCGCGCCCAGACACGGTTGGTGTAGGGATCCTTGGTCTCGATCCAGCGCCCGGTGGCCGAGGCACGCCAGCCGCCATCGACGTACATCTCGAGGTCGCGCACGCCGGTGTCCGGGCCGCACTCCGGCGCGACGCCCGACTCCGCCCGGCCTTGGGTCGAGGACTCGTCCATCCCTGATCTCCTGATCTGTCTCTGGTTCCCGCGCGTCCCCCGGGCCTCAGCGGCCGAGGCAGCGCTCGTAGATCCGCGTCGCCTGCGCGACCGTCATCGGCCGGGCCGCCGGCGCGACGATAAGGGTGTCCGCGTCGATGCGCGGCGGCGTCTGCGGCGCGTACAGGCCCGGCACCGCGAGGCCGGCCATCTCGGCGCAGCGCTCCGGCGGCAAGTGATCCGGCGTCAGGTGGCGGGCGAAGCCGATGTCGTCGTAGAGGCGGAACAAAGCCTCGACGCCAGCCTCGACGGCCTCCGCATCGCTGAGACCTGCGATGTCGGCCCCGAGGGCCTCGGCGAGCCGTCGGCCCTTGGCGGGCGCCGCCGCGGCGTTGTGGGCCATGGTCCATGGCACGAGCGTCCCGACGCCGAGCGGGTGCGCGAGGTCGAGATGGCCTTCGAGGGGCAGCGACAGGGCGTGCGCGTGGCTGAGCCGGGCGTTGCCACAGGCGATGTTGGACATGGCCGAGGCGAGCAGGTTGTCGGCCCGCGCGGCCTCGTCGCCGTCGAGGATCGAGGCGCGCATCGAGGCGGCCTGCAACCGGGCCGATTCCAACGCCAGCGCGTCGGTGAGCGGCGAAGCGAGATCCGACAGGTAGGCCTCGATCGCATGCGTCAGCGCGTCGACCGCGGGCAGGACCGCCGCGATCCGCGGCAGCGTCGCCAGCACCGCGGGATCGAGGACGGCGACCGCCGGGAAGCTCAGCGGCCCACCGGCGAGGAGCTTCAGGTGCCGTTCCTCGTCCTTGACGATGGTGAACTGCGAGACCTCCGACCCCGAACCCGCCGTGGTCGGCACCATGACCATCGGCAGCGCCGGCCGGTCGAAATTTCCGGCGCCCAGGTGATCGCGCAGGGTGGTGCCGTTGGCCGCGACGATCGCCACACCCTTGCCGGTGCACATCACCGAGCCGCCGCCGACGCAGACGATGCCGTCGATCCGCTCCGCGCGGCAGCGGGCCGCCTGCTCGTCGATATGCGCGAGCCGCGCGTCGATCCCGCAGGCGTCGAACAGCGCGGTCTCGAGCCCCGCCGCTCTCAGGCTGTCGAGGACGCGGGCGAAGAAGGCCTGCCTGCCGATCACCGGATCGGTGACGACCAGAACCCTGCGGCAGCCCAGGCCGTGGGTTGCCGGCCCGACGCCGTCGAGGGAACCGGAACCCCAGACGATCCGGGTCGGCATGAAATAGGTCAGGCTCATGGCTCGCTCCGCTGTGGCATCCAGCGTCAGGACGCGGACCGGGTCAGGCCCGGGAGATATCCGTCCCGCGCGTCTCGCGCGCGAACAGGAGGCTGAGGATCGCCGCGGCCACGGCGACGCCGATCGGGTAGTAGAGGCCGGAGTAGACGTTGCCGGTGGCTGCCACGATCGAGAAGGCGGTGGCCGGCAGGAACCCCCCGAACCACGCCGAGCTGAGATTGTAGGGGAACGACATCGCCGTGTAGCGGATGCGCGACGGGAACATCTCCAGCAGCGCGGTGGTGGAGGCTGAAAAGGTCATGGTGCCGAAGCTCAGGAGGACGAACAGCAGCAGCACAATCATCGGCTTGTTGATGGCGTTCGGGTCCGCGTCGCCGAGCGGGTAGCCGGCAGCGGCCAGCGCGGCCTTCAGCTCGCGCTCGAACCGCGCCTTCTGGGCGGCCGCGTCGGCCACGTCGCCGGCGTATCCGGCGACGCTCGCCGAGCCGACCTGCACCGTCGCCGGTCCCGTGCCGCTGCGCCGGTCGTAGCTGAGGCCGAGCTTGGCGACCGCGTCCGTCACCACGTCGCAGGATGACGTGAACGTGGCGGTCCCGACCGGGTTGAACTGCACCGCGCACTCGGCGGGATCGGCCACCACAGTGATCGGCGACGTCTGCTGCGCCCGCGCCAGCGCCGGGTTCGCGTAGGTGGTCAGGGCGTGGAAGATCGGCAGGGTGAGTACGGCGGCCAGCACGAAGCCCATCAGGAAGACCGGTTTGCGCCCGATCCGGTCGGCCAGGGCGCCGAACACCACGTAGAGCGGCGCCGAGAGCGTGGTGGCGATGATCAGAAGCAGGTTGGCCGTCAGCCCCTCGACCTTGAGGACCTTGGTCAGGAAGAAGAACGAGTAGAACTGGCCCGTGTACCAGACCACAGCTTGGCCGGGGACGATGCACAGGGCCGCGATGAGGATCAGGCGCAGGTTGCGCCACTGACCGAAGGCCTCGGCCACGGGGGCCTTCGAGCCCTTGCCCTCCGCCTTCATGCGCCGGAACTCCGGGCTCTCGTCGAGCATCAGCCGGATCCAGACAGAGATGGCCAGCAGGATCACCGAGACCAGGAACGGGATGCGCCAGCCCCAATCCGTGAACGGGCCTGTCCCGAGGCCCAGGCGAAGCGGGATGATCACCCCGACGGCCAGCAGGAAGCCGAGTGCCGCGGTCAGGACCACGTAGCCGTTCCAGGCCGCACGACGGTCGGCCGGGGCGTGCTCGGCCACATAGATGATGGCGCCGCCGAACTCGCCGCCGAGGGCGAGCCCCTGGATCATGCGCAGGGTGATGAAGGCGATCGGCGCCGTGATACCGATGGTCGCGTAGGTCGGCACGAGGCCGACCACGAAGGTCGAGAGGCCCATCAGCAGGATGGTGACGAGGAAGGTGTACTTCCGGCCGACGAGGTCGCCGAGGCGGCCGAACACGACGGCGCCGAACGGGCGCAGCAGGAAGCCCGCGGCGAAACCCAGAAGCGTGAAGATGAAACCCGCCGTCGGGTTCACCCCGGAGAAGAAGGCCTTGGCGATCTCGGAGGCCAGCAGCCCGATGAGGAAAAAATCGTAGAACTCGAACACCGTGCCGAGTGACGCGGCCACGATGACGCGCTTCTCCTTGGCTGTCATGCTCGCGGCACGACCCAACACACCGGCTGTCGCCATCCCACATCCCCCCGGACGCTGAGGACCGTACGGTGAGACCGCCCGTCCTGTTCTGAATTTCGACAGTCGAACACAGAGGTCCGGCCCTCGAGCGATCAGTTTCCGGGGCAGGATCGGGGGGCGTGTAGAGGCGTGAGACACCAATCGGGGCGCGGATCCACGCAGTGCACACAGAGTCGGGATCCTAGGATCCCAAGCTCAGGGGCATTTTCAGCGTTCCCTACCCAAACGGCCGTCTCGGCCTTGTTCACCCCGCCCGCATTTCCGCAGCCGGAAGCCGTGATTCGCGATCACACTTTTCTTCTATAGAAGAATTTCGCGGATTGATAGAGCGTACGGCTGGGACAGTCGGACGTGGCGGTCTAGGGTCCGTTGGATCGCAGAGACAAAGCCCTGTATGGCGGCCATGCCGTCGGCATCCCGTCATGTGACCCGCCTCTGATGAAGTCCTCGCCCGACCCCGACCGCGCTTCGGTAGGTAATATCGGCTCCCCGCCGCCCGGCGGCGAGAGAGTTGACCGACATCGGGCCACTGAGTCGCAGGAGGGTGTAAGCGCGACGCTTTCGGCAAACCTCGGTGGACGTATCCGCGACCTGCGCAAGCGGCGTGGCTTGACGCTCAACGCCTTGTCGGGACGTTCTCAGGTAAGCCGTGCGTTCCTGTCCGCGATCGAGCGGAGCGAGAAGTCGCCGACGCTGCCGATCATCGTGCGCATCGCACGGGGGCTGAACGTTTCGATGTCGGCCCTGCTCGGCGTAGAGCCGGCAGCATCTGGGGTGGCTTTGAATCGGAGTGCCGACCAAATCACGTTCCAAGACCCGCAAAGCGGCTTCGAGCGAACGGTGCTGTCGCCTCTGCGCGAGGGCGGGAAGGCCGAGATCGTCAAGCACTGCATTCCGCCTGGACAATCTTCCGGGCTCCTCTCAGTCTACGCGACCGCGATTGAGAAACATATTCTGGTGCAGAACGGTGAATTGACCGCCCAGATTGATGGCCGAGAATACAAAATCTCATCCGGAGACACCCTCTCCTTCGCGATCGAGACCCCTTACCGTTTGTGCAATGAGGGGTCTGTGCCCTGTGTGTACATCGTCGTCATGGTGGAGAGGGGCTAGCGTGGGCAGCCGGGCGGATCAGACTGCCTATGGGTCGCGGCGGCCAACGCCGCAGCCAATTCTTCGGCCGCGCCGGCCCGCGGGGCGCGGGCGCGCCCGTGAACCTAATGGCCACGATGGGGGTGCCGTTCGGTATTCGGCTTACGGCCGGATGGATCTGGTCTGCTTTCGCGGCGTGCCTCCTCTGGAGCGGACCAGCTTTCAGCCAGCAACTGCCACCACGAAGCGCCCGCCTGAATATCTCAGATGAGTGAATTTCTGCCTGTTCGCTTTCGAGCAGTTTAGCGATGAAGCAGACATCGCCGTTGCGCTCGATCTGAGACCTGCAGCATTTGCTACTTCAGGATGTCGCTTCAGCGCACCGCACCCGGCTCGTGGATCGGGCAGCGGTTGAACCGCTCGCGGAACTCGGCCGAATGCCGATAGGGGGCGTGGCGGGCCCGGTTGATGTTGCCGAGAGGTCGATGCGCTGCGAGGCCGGTCCACACGCTGAAGCGCATCTCCTCGTCCACTGCCTGGACCCGTGCAGGATCCCAACTGTCCTGCGGCTGAACCCGGACAATCCCGACCCGCTGGAACGGTGCCTCGTCCTCCTTCCACTCCACCGTCGGGTCCTCGACCGGCTGCCGTTCGAGGTCACGGCAGAGTTGCACGCGGAATTCCCACTCGCCGGCGATGCCGATCATCTCGGACTGCACCGTCTCACGGATTGCGTTCGGGTGGCCGGAGGCATCGATCTCAGCGCCGGTGCGGGCGGTCAGAGCTGGCGCGACGGGGGCCAGCGAGAACTTGGCGATGTAATCGCCGTACCGGAACGGGGTCAGGCTGTAGTAGGTCTCGCCGAGCGGATCGACATTGGGCGCTCCGCCGAGAGAGCCGATGGTGGGGCTGTCGATGCCCACCGCGTGCAGGGCCTTGTTGACGCCGCGCAGGACCGTGGAGGCGGCGACCTTCAGCCCCTCGGCGCGGTCCGTGGTGCCGGCCAGCAGCTTGAGGCTGCCCAGGAACTTTTCGGCGTTCGGCGCTTGGAACACCTTGCCGTTGACCATGATGAAGTTCTGGGTCGTCCCCTCCGCATCCGGCAGGCGCTCGCCCTCGACGTCCAGCACCTTGAGGGCGAGGCCTCTGGGCAGGGAGACCGCATCGGGGAGGATGTCGCCGGCGTTGGTCGACAACCGCATATAGACCTTGTGCTGGCCTGGCTCGGCGAACAGGCCCTGGGCCAGTTCCGGGGACAGGCCGGCATCGATGGTGAGCACCCCTTCGAGGATGCCGTGGGACTTGGCGTGAACCGAGCGCACGGCGTGCCCGGAATCCGCCGCGACCCGGTTCAGGATCTTATCGAAGGTCTGGTTGAACTGCTTGATGGTCTGCCCTTCGTCCGGCGTCACCGCCTCGACGTCAGGAGCGTATCGCACCGGTGATCGCAAGGTCTGTCTCCCGCTGGCGGCCAGGACAGAACACCCGCTCCCCCGGCCACGTTCCGGGTTGTGCGACATTCAATCGCCCATGAACGAGGTGTGGAACGGCAGGAGGCCGGCGCGGCTTGTCGACAGTGCGGTCTTTCTCTCCGCCCAGGCACGGCCGCGATCCGGCGGCCTTCGGACCCCGCGTCCCGATCCCAGCCTTCGTCAAACCATCCTGCAGGCGGACGACACGTCGAGGATACGCCAATGACATTCCTTCGCTACGCGCCCGACGTCGAGACGCCCGCCCCGGACGAGCAGAAGTCCATCGACGGCATCATCCAGGGGATGACGCAGCAGTCGCAGGTGGTGGAGAAGCGCGAGCACCACGCGGTACGCGCGAGCCACGCCAAGAGCTCCGCCTGCGTCGTCGGGGATCTGGTCGTTCCGGAGAACCTGCCCCCGGAACTCGCGCAGGGCCTGTTCGCCAAGCCTGGAACGTACAAGATGGCCGTGCGCTTCGCGCAGGGCCCCGGCGAGACCCTCGGTGACCGGGTGTCCACGCACCGCGGCATGTCGATCAAGGTCTTCGGAGTGCCGGGCGAGAAGCTCCCCGGGCACGACGTCGACACTCAGGACTTCGTGCTCGCCACGGGCACGACCTTCCCGTCGGGCACCGCGGCGGGCTTCCTGCGCGACGGCACGGTCATCGGGAAATCGACGGGCCTTCCGGAGGGCGTGAAGAGTGCCGTCGCGGCTACGGCGCGCAACCTCAACCGAGTACTGCACGCGTTCGGCACCGAGAGCGCCATGGCCGATTTCCTCGGCCATCCCTACAGCCACCCGCTCGCTGACAGCTACTTCAGTCAGGCCCCGATGCGGTTTGGCGACTACGTCGCCAAGCTCGGGGCGGTCCCGGCTTCGCCTGCGCAACGGGACCTCGCCGAATGGCGGCTTGATCCGCACGGGGACGAGGATGGTTTCCGCCACGCGGCGGCAGCCTTCTTCCGCGACAACGAGGTGGTCTACGACCTAAAGGCGCAGCTCTGGGCCGACGCCGAGCGCCAGCCCATTGAGGATGCCTCGGTCGATTGGCCGGTCGCGGTCAGCCCGTACCGCACGGTGGCGACGATCCGCCTGCCCCGTCAGGACGCCTACTCCCCCGAGCGGGTTCGCTACTTCGACGAGGTGATGACCTTCCGCCCCGCGCACAGCCTCGCGGCGCACCAGCCGCTGGGTTCGGTGATGCGGGCGCGTCTTCAGGTCTACCGGGCGCTCAGCGACTTCCGCCACCGGGAGAACGGCGTGACCGCCGAGAACACTGCCTCGCCCGAGAGCATCCCGGCTTGAGCCAAATCCTTCCCACATCACGCAGAGAGGAACGACCCATGTCGCTTCAGGGCAAGACCATCGCAATCCTGATCGCCCCCCGGGGAACGGAGGAGCCGGAGTTCACAAAGCCCCGCGACGCGCTGCTCGCGGCCGGCGCGACGGTAACGGTGGTCGGGCTTGAGGCGGACGAGGCCGAGACGGTCAACAACGACCTCGACCCGGCTGGAAAGTATCCGGTCGACAAGGTCATCGACGGCGTGTCCGCCTCGGACTTCGACGGTCTCGTCATCCCCGGCGGCAGCGTCGGGGCCGACAAGCTCCGGGGCAGCGAGGCCGTGGTCGGCTTCGTCCGGGACTTCTTCCAGCAGGGCAAGCCGGTCGGCGTCATCTGCCACGGGCCCTGGACGTTGGTGGAGGCCGACGTCGTGAAGGGGCGCAAGCTGACGTCGTTCCCGACCGTGAAGACCGACATCCGCAACGCGGGCGGGGAATGGGTCGACGCGGAGGTGGTGGTCGACAAGGGCCTCGTCACCAGCCGCAACCCGAAGGACCTGCCGGCGTTCTGCGCCAAGATCGTCGAGGAGTTCGCGGAAGGGCGTCATCCGGACCAAGCCCGCAGCGCCTGAAGCCGTCTCACGTCGGCTTCGGCATAGGCGAGCCCCGGCGTTCAAAGCCGGTCGACCTAACATCGCTTTTCCAGACCAGCAGCCGTTCGGTGCTGATGCACGCACCGGACGGCTGCTTTATGGAGCTCTGCTTCCTCACAGCAATGACTGGATTGGATCGTTAGGAGGCCGTCCGCTTTTCCGGCAAACCTCTTCCAAAGCAGCCATTCCGCTTACGGCCAGTTCCAGCCGCGTGAGCGGGCGCCCTCGAACGACTGGGTTGGGTGGTTGAACGAACCCGCTCGCGCGGGAGGGGTGGCAGCGTCGACGTCGGCGGGTTGAGCCGAAGGCCCTGCGCCGATTGAGCGTCGCCCGGCCCGGGCGGACGATCCCGGCTCCCTTCGAGCGGAGCCATCCCATGACCGTCCTTGCCGTTCCCGCCGCTGCCGGCGGCTCGCTGCGTCAGCGCCTGATCGACGACATGACCCTGCGCCGGTTCTCCCGGGCGACGCAGCGCAACTACATCCGCGACGTCGGGCGGCTGGCCGCCTTCCTGCGGCGATCGCCCGATACCGCGACCGGTGACGACCTGCGCCGCTTCCAGATCGCCCAGCAGGAACTCGGCCTCGGCGTGCCGACGATGAACGCCATCGTCTCCGCCCTGCGCTTCTTCTTCGTCCACACGCTCAGCCGCCCTGATCTCGCCCGCAGGCTGGTCCGCCTCAACCATCCCCGCACCCTGCCCGACGTGCTGAGCGCCGACGAGGTCGGGCGTCTGCTCGATGCCACGGTCTGCCTGAAGCATCTCGCCGCCCTGTCGCTCGCCTACGGCGCGGGCCTGCGCGTGGCCGAGGTCGCCGCGCTCAGGATCGGCGGTATCGACTCGACCCGCATGATCCTGCGGATCGAACGCGGCAAGGGCGGCCGCGACCGCAATGCCATGCTGTCGGCCGATCTCCTGGACCTGCTGCGGCGCTGGTGGAGCGAGGGCCACCGGCAGGGTGTCCTGCAGCGCCAGGGCTGGCTGTTCCCCGGCCAGGACTGGGCACGGCCGATCAGCACACGCCAGCTTCACCGCGTCGTCGTCGAGGCGGCGCGCGCGGCCGGGATCCCCAAGCGGGTCGGTCCCCATACCCTGCGCCACTCCTTCGCCACCCATCTCCTGGAGGACGGCGTCGACATCCGCGTCATCCAGGTCCTGCTCGGGCACAGCCGGCTCGACACCACCGCCCTCTACGCCAAGGTCGCAACCCGGACGGTGCGGGCCGTGACCAGCCCCCTCGACAGGCTCGCCCTGTTCCATAGACAGGGGGCAGCGCCGGACTGAGACGATGCCCGCCGCGATCGAGTTGGCCGACGTCTTCCGCGCCGCCGGTCCGGCCTATCGCGCCGAGCAGGCCGGGCATCTGAGCCTGGATACGCTGAAGGTGATGGCGGCGATCGAGCGCTGCCGCACCGCCAGCCTCGGCGGCCATGTCGAGGGCTGCGACGCATGCGGCCACCTGCGCGTCGCCTACAACTCCTGTCGCAACCGGCATTGCCCCCGGTGCCAGGGCGCGGCCGCCCGCGACTGGCTCGCCGCGCGCGAGGCCGACCTCCTGCCGGTCGGCTACTTCCACGTCGTCTTCACCCTGCCGGCCGAGATCGCCGCCATCGCCTTCCACAACAAGGCCGCCGTCTACGACCTGCTGTTCCGGGCGGCGAGCACCACCATGATGCGGATCGCCGCCGACCCAAGGCACCTCGGGGCCCGCGTCGGGCTGACCGCCGTGCTCCACACCTGGGGCTCGGCCATGACCCACCATCCCCATGTCCACATGATCGTCCCCGGCGGCGGCCTCTCCCCGGACGGGACCCGCTGGATCGCCGCGCGCGCCGGCTTCCTCCTGCCGGTGCGGGTGCTGGGCCTGCTGTTCCGCCGCCTGTTCCTCGAACGGCTCGCCGCGCTCCACGCGGCCGGGGCGCTCGCCTTCTTCGGCCCCCTGGCCCCACTCTCGGATCCCAGGGCCTTCGCCCGCGCGCTCGCCCCGGTGCGCCGGAAGCGCTGGGTGGTCTACGCCAAGCCGCCCTTTGCCGGACCGAAGGCCGTGCTCGCCTATCTGGCGCGCTACACCCACCGCGTCGCCATCTCCAGCCGCCGCATCCTCGCCTTCGACGGGGCGAGCGTCAGCTTCCGCGTCAAGGACTACCGGCGCGACGAGGCCGGGCGGCCGCGGGTCATGACCCTGTCGGCCGCGGAGTTCATCCGACGCTTCCTGCTCCATGTCCTGCCGCGCGGCTTCCACCGCATCCGGCACTACGGCTTTCTCACGGGCTCGAACCGGACGGCAGGCCTGGACCGCATCCGCGCGGTCCTCGGCGTCGCGGCCCCGCCGCGGCCCAGCGCCGACGCACCCGATCCGCAAGACAGCCCCGGCCAGGCCCGGCCACCTTGCCCCTGCTGCGGCGGTCCCATGACGATCGTCGGGTCCTTCGCGGGCTGGCATCAGCCCCGTGGGCCGCCGTTCCGCTCCACGTCGCACCGGGCAGGTTCGCCATGACCCGGCATGACCTGACGCCGCCAACCACCCGAGGAACCGCGCCTCGGGGCATGCCTCACCCTGTGCCGAACCTCAGGATGAACCGTGCCCCCGCGATCGCCGAACCCCGGTTCGCTTCGCCAAGCGCTGAGGCCTTGCCAATCCGGGGACTTCCAAGCACGCCACTGGCGAGGTTTGCCCGCCGTCGCTCCGCCGCTGGGGGCGACGCCCAGCCCAAATCCCCATAGGCCCGCCCGCCATCCCGCGGGTTCGTTCATCCAAGACTTTCGTACGCCTCGCGGCGACCGAAACTCTTCAGGTTTCCGGCCAGTCAGCTTTGGAGCGTCAAACTTGAATAGCGGACGTTCGACACTCGCTAAAATGGCCAAGCTAGACAGCCGGCGTGACGGCAGAGCTATTTGGACGCCGTCGTTGACTCACGGGTTCGTGAGGCTGTAGCTGGGCCGTGACGGTTCCCTTCGGGGATCAAAAGAGAACGCGGTGAGGGTGACAGCCCGATGCCGTGGCTGCCCCCGCAACTGTAAGCGGCGAGCCCTTCACCACCATGTCACTGGGTCACCCCGGGAAGACGGTGCGAGGGCGATGACCCGCGAGCCAGGAGACCTGCCGTCAGCCGTGGTCACACGCGAAACGCGTCGGGCGGGGTGTCCTGGCGGGTGTCGAAGCGCTGCCTCGTGAGGCGGTGGCCCAGGCCTCGTTCGCGGTGACGTGCCACTGCCGTCCCGAGGTCCCAGGCCCGTGTCCCGTCCCGCTCCGCAATGGCGGCTTCGCGCATCCGTCGCATCGCTCGCGCTCGTCTCCCTTGGGTTGGCCCCAGCGACCGCCCAGGGCCTACGAGCTGACCCGGCTCCGGCCTCGGTCGTACTCGACCCGCTCTCGGTCGAGGGCAGCTACACCGCCGCCCCCACCTACCAGGTCAAGGACCTCTACAGCGGCACCAAGACGGTGACGCCGCGGCTCTCGCTGCCCCAGCAGGTTGACGTCGTGCCCCAGGAGGTCCTCCGGGACACCGCCGCCACCCGGGTCGAACGAGCGCTCGACTACGTCCCGGGCGTCAACAAGCAGAATGATTTCGGCGCCCAGAACCTCGCGCTCTACTCGGTGCGCGGCTTCGCTACCCAAGACATCTTCTTCAACGGCTTCAACATCGCCCGCGGCTACAACGGCGCGCCGGACACACAGAACGTGCAGTCCATCGAGGTGCTCAAAGGTCCGAGCGGGGCACTCTATGGACGCAGCGACCCGGGCGGCACCGTCAACATCCTGACCAAGCAGCCCGTAGCGCTGCCCTTCGTCGAGATGGGTACGCTCGTCGGGAGCTTCGGCACGGCGCGCACCACCGTCGATGCCGGCGGGCCGCTGAACGAGGAAGGCACCGTCCTCTACCGCTTCAACGGCGCCCTCGCTCGGCAGGACAGCTTCCGCGATTTCGTCGACGGCGACCGCGTCCTGGCCGCGCCCGTGGTAAGCTGGCTGATCAGCCCGGACACCAAGCTCACCGTCGAGGCGCAGTACCTGCGCAACCGCCAGACCTTCGACCGTGGCACCGTCGCGGTGAACAACCGCCTCGGCCTCGTCCCGCGCTCCCGCTTCTTCGGCGAGCCGGGCGACGATTCCGTGTCGGAGGCCGGGATCCTGCAGATCCGCCTCGATCATGCCTTCAACGCCGATTGGCAGCTGCGGGTCGCCGGACACTTCAATACCGGCAGCCTGACCGGCCTGCAGACCGGCGCGACCGGCCTCCTCGACGACGGCCGCACCCTGTTGCGCGAGTTCCGTCGGCACGACTTCACCTGGGGCGTGGCCATCGGGCAGGCCGAGCTCGTCGGGCACTTCGACACCGGGCCGTTCGCCCACACCGTGCTGCTTGGCCTTGAGCACGAGCGCTACAACAGCACCGAGAACCTGCTGCGCTCGACGCCGCGGATCGACCCCTTCGCCATCGACCTGTTCAACCCGGTCTACGGCCAGCCCAAGCCGCCCTTCACGCGGCGCTACAGCGCGAGCGAGAACGTCGGGAATACCGCCGTCTACGCGCAGGATCAGATCGCGCTAAGCCCGGAGTGGAAGCTCCTCCTCGGCAACCGGACCGACTTCTACAACCAGACCTTCCGCGACAAGGTCGGCAACGAGCGCACGGAGCAGGATCGGACCGGCTTCTCGCCGCGTGCGGGCCTCGTCTACCAGCCGCTGTCCTTCCTCTCGTTCTACGGCAACGTGGCGGCCTCGTTCCGCCCCAACACCGGCTTCGACATCGCGACCCGTCCCTTCGCCCCGGAGACCGGCTTCGGCTACGAGGCGGGCGTCAAGCTCGACCTCTTCACCGGCCTGAGCGTGACCGGCGCGGCCTTCCACATCGAGAAGGAGAACGTCCTCACGACGGACCCGCGGGACTTCTTCTTCCAGATCGCCGCCGGGGCCGTGCGCAGCCAAGGCTTCGACCTGAGCTTCGTCGGACAGGTGACGCCCGAGTTCCGGGTGATCGGCGGCTACGCCTTCATCGACGCCGCCGTGACCCGCGACGAGGTCCTGCGGGTTGGCTCGCCGCTCCTCAACATCCCGCGCCACTCGGGCAGCCTGCTCGGCGTCTACGAGGTCCAGGCCGGCGACTGGAAGGGTTTTGGGTTCGGGGGCGGCGTCCGGGCCGTCGGCTCGCGTCTCGGGGACAGCGGCAACGAGCGGTTCCGGCTCCCGGGCTACGTGCTCACCGATGCCCTGGCCTACTACCGCTACGAGAACCTGCGCTTCGGGCTGAACGTCGATAACATCTTCGACGAGACCTACTACGAGCGCTCCTACAACGCCTTCTGGGTCGGCGTCGGCGAGCCCCGGCGGGTGACCGTGAGCATGACGGCGCGGTTCTGATGGGCGTGCATCCGGGCATTCTGGAGGCGACGGCAGAGGAATCGGCCAGGACCGGACGCATCGCCTCCATCGACGCCCTGCGCGGGCTGGTGATGGTGCTGATGCTCCTCGACCACCTGCGCGAGACCTGGTTCCTGCACGTGCCCGTCGCCGACCCGATGGATGCCAGGACCGCCATGCCGGCCCTGTATCTCGCCCGCCTCGCGGTCAGCCTGTGCGCGCCCATCTTCGTCGTGCTGACGGGGGTGGCCGCGTACCTGTTCAGCACCCGGCACACCCTGGCGGAAACCAGCGCCTACCTCGTGAAGCGCGGCCTCGTCCTGATGGCGTTGGAGGTCTTCTACCTCTCGGAGCTCTACTGGGGCGTCGCTAGCCCGACGCTGTGGCTTCAGGTGATCTGGTGCATCGGCGTGTGCATGATCGTCCTGGCGGCGATGATCGGCCTGCCGCGGTCGGTTCTCATCGCTGTCGGAATGCTGCTCGTTTGCGGGCACAATCTCCTCGATCCGATCCAACTCCGGCCCGATGACCCCTTCTTCGCCGTCTGGGCCATGCTGCACCAGCGCGACGTCATCGCGCTCCCATTCGGTCTGGTGGCCAAGACGACCTACCCCGTGCTCCCCTGGATCGGGGTCATCGCGCTCGGCTACGCCATCGGCCCGTGGTTCTTGCCCGGCGTCGCCCCACGGACGCGCGAGCGCCGTTTCGCCGCCGTCGGCGTCACAATGCTGGTCGCCTTCGCGGTGCTGCGTCTGGCGAACGGCTACGGGGACAAACCCTGGTTCGTCGTCGACGACAGCGCCCTGCGAAAGGCGATGAGCTTCTTCGCGCTGACGAAGTACCCGTCCTCGCTGCTGTTCCTGCTCCTCACGCTCGGGATCGGGGCGCTATTGCTCGTCGCCCTGGAACGCATGGGCGACCGCCCGGTGGTCGCAGCGGTTGCGGTGTTCGGCGGCGCGCCGCTCTTCTTCTACCTGCTTCACCTGACGGTTCTGCGGCTGCTCTACCACGGTGCTCTCGCGCTCTGGGGCCCGACGCAGGGTACCGTGTTCGCTGTTTCAGACTACGCATGGGTTCTGGTGTGGTACGCTGGGCTGATCGCGCCCCTCTACTACCCGACCGCCTGGTTCTCTCGCCTCAAGGCGTCGCGACGTGACATCGCCTGGCTCAAGTACCTCTAGGGTCAGACCCATTCGTCCGGTTATGGGACCGTCTGCTGGCGACCCCAGTTGGTCGTTCACGATCGATGCTGCCGTCCCTATAAGCAGACGCAGCAGAGCGCTGGAGGCCGCATGCTCGTCGTCCTCGGCGGACTGCCCGGCGCGGGCAAGACGACCCTCGGGAAGGCCCTCGCGGTCAAGCGTTCCGCCGCCTACGTTCGCGTGGACGAGATCGAGCATGCGCTGACCCGCCGCGCGAAGCTCGGCCCCGACATCGGCGCGGCGGGCTACATCGTGGCCTTCGCCGTCGCGGCGTCGAACCTCAGGCTCGGCAATCTCGTGATCGCCGACAGCGTCAACCCGGTCCCGGAGAGCCGAGAGGGTTGGCGGGACGTGGCGCACAGGGAAGCCGTGCGCCTCATCGAGATCGAGGTCATCTGTAGCGACGAGGCGGAGCATCGACGCCGCGTCGAGACCAGGACCGCGGACATAGTCGGGTTCAAGCTTCCCTCATGGTCGTCGGTCATGGGACGCGATTACGTGCCGTGGAGCTCGCTCAGGCTGGTGGTGGATACGGCGCTTCTCGCGCCGGACGAGGCGGTCGCCGTGGTCGAAGCAGAGATTGACGCGATGTCCGGAAGAGCGTCGCTGACCTCCTGAGCGGACAGCCCGCTTTCCACCCATCTTTGACGATCATGCAGGCTCTGGCCGATGACCGCAGAGGGCATGCCTGCGTCGCCGTTCCGACACACACTCGGGATGAAGGTCGTCACTCAAACGTAAATCGGCGGTTGAGCCTTGACGGTCGGCAGAGCCCGAATGCTAAGCTTCGCTCGACGGTTCCCCTTGGGGATCAAAAGGGAACGTGGTGGGGGCTCACCCCGAAGCCACGGCTGCCCCCGCAACTGTAGGCGGCGAGCCCAGCACCACCGCGTCACTGGATGAGTGTCATCCGGGAAGACGGTGCGATGGCGACGACCCGCGAGCCAGGAGACCTGCCGTCAGTCGTGGTCACACGCGAAACGCGTCGGGCGGGGTGTCCTGACGGGTGTCAAAGCGCTGGACTTCGGTCAGGCGCGGCGACGTCATTCGCGGTGACGTGCCACTGCCGCCGTCGAGGCTTCCGTGTCCCGTCGTTCTCTTCGCGCCCTGCTCGCGCTTTCAGGTTGCAGCCTCGCCGTGCTGTCGACCGCATCCCATGCCCAGGATCGTCCTGCCCAGGCCGCTTCGACCTCGGAGACGACATTGGAGGAGATCTCGGTCACCTCGGAAACGGTAGCCGCGAAGCCGCAAACCGCACCTGCCGCCAGCGCCGGATATGTCGGCGGTGTCACCGGCATCGGTGGCTCGTTACTAAGCGTAGACTCGGCCAGCGCCGGGATCCTGACCGGGGCGCAGGTCAACAACCGGCCCGTCACACGCCCCGGCGAGGTGCTGGAGGCCGTCCCGGGGCTCATCGTCACGCAGCACTCGGGCGAGGGCAAAGCCAACCAGTTCTTCCTGCGCGGCTTCAACCTCGACCACGGCACCGACATCGCCCTGTTCCTGGACGGCATGCCGCTCAACATGCGCACCCATGCCCACGGGCAGGGCTACGCCGACATCAACTTTCTCATACCCGAACTCGTCGGCGCAGTGGAGTTCCACAAGGGCCCGTACTTCGTCCGCGACGGCGACTTCGCCTCCGCCGGCTCGGTGCGCATCGACTACCTCGACAGCATGCCGAAGAACCTCGCGCTGACCTCCATCGGCTCGTTCGGCTACAAGCGCGCCCTGTCCATCGCCTCGGTGCCGCTCGCCGAGGGCAACCTCCTGGTCGCCGCCGACGCGCAGGTCTACGACGGGCCGTGGGTCGTGCCCGACAAGCTCCGCAAGATCAGCACAGTCGCCCGCTACAGCCAGGGTACCGCGCTCGACGGCTTCTCCGTCACCGGCATGGCCTACGCGTCCCGCTGGACGGCCACCAACCAGATCCCGGAGCGGGCGGTTTCCGAGGGGCTGATCGGCCGCTACGGCACGATCAACCCGACCGATGGTGGCGACACCTCACGGTTCTCCCTGTCGGGACGGTTCAGCGCGACGGACGACACCGGCGTGACGCGGGCCTCGGCCTACGTCATTCGCTCCCAGCTCAACCTGTTCAACGACTTCACCTATTTCCTGAACGACCCCGTCAACGGCGACCAATTCCACCAGCTCGACCAGCGCATCATCGGCGGCGGTGAGGCCCTGCACATCTTCCAGGGCGACCTCTTCGGCCTGCCCATGGAAAACGAGATCGGCGTTCAGACCCGCACGGACTCGATCCGGGTCGGCCTGTTCAACACGACGAACCGGCAGTTTCGCTCTGGCGTGCTCGACGACCGGGTGCTGGAGACGAGCGGGGCCTTCTACTTCGACAACCGGGTGCGCTGGACCGACTGGCTGCGCACCAGCCTCGGCTTCCGGGCCGATGGCTACTACGCGAGCGTCGTCTCGGACACGCCTGCCAATTCCGGGAAGGCGCGGGATGCCATCGTCAACCCGAAGCTCTGCCTCGTCCTGGGCCCGTGGTTCGACACCGAACTCTACGTGAACTACGGCGGCGGCTTCCACTCGAACGACGTGCGCGGCGTGACCGCCACCGTCGATCCAACGAGCTCGCTGTTCAACACAACCCGCTCGCCCTTCCTCGTCCCGTCAACCGGCTACGAGATCGGCCTGCGCAACCGCTCCATCGCAGGGCTCACGACGAGCCTCGCCTTGTTCCGGCTCGATTTCGCGTCGGAGAACCTGTTCCAGGGCGACACCGGCACCACGGAGCCCAGCCGCCCGACCCGGCGGTTCGGCGTAGAGTGGACAAACCGCTACGCGGTCACCCCTTGGCTGTCGCTGGAGGGCGACCTCACAATCACCAATGCCCGCTTCTCGGACTACGACCCGGTGGGCAACCGGGTCCCGGAAGCTCCCACCACCATCGCCTCTGCGGGCATCACGTTCGGCGAGCCGCTCGGCTGGTTCGGGTCGCTCCGCTTCCGCTACTTCGGTCCGCGCCCGCTGATCGAGGACAACTCCATCCGCTCCCGCCCCACCGCGCTCTTCAACGGACGGATCGGGTACGCCTTCGAGAACGGCGTCAGCGTCTCCCTGGACGTGCTGAACCTGACGAACAGCAAGTCCGACCAAATCACCTACGCATACGTCTCGCGCTTACCCGGCGAGCCGGCCGAGGGGCTGATCGACCGCGTGTTCCATCCCGTCGAGCCCACGGCGGTGCGCCTCACCATCGCCGGGCGGTTCTGATGCCGAAAGTCTAAGGCGCTGGCGCCTTCACGAACGTCCAGATCTTGAGCGAGCGCATCAGCCGAGTTCATGACGCGTACGCCAGTGCAACTCGCGTTCGACTTGCTCCCGAATGTCAGGGCGAAGCGCACCGCAGGCCATTTTTCGTTGCAGGCTTTCGTTGGTGTGCCCGGCAAAAGGGCGCTCGTTCGACCATCGTTGACGGACCGCGTCCAAGGCAGAATTCGTCGGCATCATCTGGTGCGAGCAAGGGGAGCCTCGGTGGCGACCTTTTGAAGGCCCCTTCCATTGTCGGCAAGTCGCGCCTGTGGCTGAGGGACGATGATGCGGTCATCTGAAGCGAAGTGATGGTCGGTACCATTCGCAATCGAGAAGCGAGGCCTCGCTCGATTAGAAGCAGGGTCGCGCTGCTTTACCTCGTCCTGATCGCGGCCAACGTCGCCGCCTGGTCCTGGGCCTACAGCCTGTTCGCAGGCCAGCCGGCCCTGCTCTCGACCGCGTTGCTGGCCTACGTCTTCGGGCTGCGCCACGCGGTCGATCCCGACCACATCGCCGCCATCGACAACGTCACGCGCAAGCTGATGCAGGCGGGCCAGCGGCCGGTCTCGGTCGGCTTCTGGTTCGCCCTCGGCCATTCCACCGTCGTGGTGGTGGCCGCGGCTGCGGTGGCGCTGGCCGCCACCAGCCTGATCACGGCCTCGGAAGGCTACCGGGAGCTAGGCGGCCTGATCGGCACAGGCGTTTCGGCCGCCTTCCTGATCCTCATCGGCCTCGTCAATCTCGTCGTCCTCGCGGGGGTCTGGCGCGCGTTCCGGCAGGTGCGGCGCACCGGCCGCTACGTCGAGGCCGACCTCGACATGCTGCTCGCCAACCAGGGCGTGCTCGCCCGGATACTGCGGCCGCTCTTCCGCCTCGTGACGCGCTCCTGGCACATGTACCCGCTGGGCCTGCTCTTCGCGCTCGGCTTCGACACCGCCACGGAGGTGAGCCTGTTCGGACTCTCGGCCGCCCAGGCGAGCCAGGGTATGGATCTCTGGACGATCCTTGTCTTCCCGGCGCTGTTCACCGCTGGGATGACGTTGGTCGACGCGACCGACGGCGTGCTGATGCTCGGCGCCTACAGCTGGGCCTATGTCCAGCCCATGCGCAAGCTGTTCTACAACCTCACCATCACCCTCGTGTCGGTGGCTGTCGCGCTGGTGGTCGGCACGCTGGAGGCGCTGAACCTCCTGGCGGACAAGCTCAACCTCCAGGGCTGGTTCTGGCAACGGGTAGCCGCGATCAACGACCATTTCGGTGTGCTTGGCTTCGGCATCGTCGGCCTGTTCGCGGCGGCTTGGCTCCTGTCGTTCCTCGTCTACCGCCTCGGTGGGTTCGACCGTATCGACGTAAGACCTGCAGATGCTCCCTGACCACCCACGGGCACCTGTCAGGACAACGACCGACCCGTCCAGGATGCCACACATCTGAACAACGTGTTTCCGCGCGTTGACGAATAGATACATCGCATCCTAGCTTGAGCATGACGGTTCCCCTCGGGGATCAAAAGGGAACGCGGTGAGGCCACGCCCGTGAGGGCTCGGCCGATGCCGCGGCTGCCCCCGCAACTGTAAGCGGCGAGTCCTTCATCACGACGTCACTGGGCGGCCTCGCCCGGGAAGACGATGAGAGGGCGACGACCCGCGAGCCAGGAGACCTGCCGTCAGCCGTGGTCACACGCGGAGCTTGCCGGGCGGGGTGTCCTGGGAGGTGTCGCGGCGCCGTGGTTCCCTTGAGGAAGCGGCCGCCGAGGCCTCGTTCGCGGTGACGTGCCACAGCCGTCCCCCGAGGCCGTCCCGTGTCCTGTTCCGTCTCCTCCGCGCTCCGGCGCACGCTGGCGCTGTCCTGCGCCGCGTCCGCGCTGCTCGTGTCCGTTCCCGCCTTCGCGCAGCAGGTCGCTGCGCCGTTCGCCGATGCCCAGGGAGGCGCACAGGCCGCGGTCTCCCTGTCCGAGATCTCGGTCTCGGCCACCGGCGTGCCGACGCCGATTGCCAACACGGGATCGAGTGTCACCGTGCTCACCGACCGCCTGCTTCAGGAGCAGCAGCGCCGGACGGTGCCGGATGCCCTCCAGCAGGTGCCCGGCCTCAACGTCGTGCAGACCGGCGGCGCGGGCGGTCAGACCTCGGTGTTCATCCGCGGCACCAACTCGAACCACGTGAAGGTCCAGATCGACGGCATCGACGTCAACGACCCCTCTACCCCGAACCGTGCCTTCGACTTCAGCCAGTTGCAGACCTACGACCTCTCGCGGATCGAGGTGCTCCGCGGGCCCCAGAGCGGCCTCTACGGAGCCGACGCCATCGGCGGCGTGGTCTCCGTCGTGACCAAGCGCGGCGAGGGTCCGGCCCGGGCGACGGCGACCGTCGAGGGCGGCTCGTTCGGCACGTTCAACCAGTTCGGCAACATCTCGGGTTCGGAGGGGATCTTCGACTACTCGGTGTCGGTCGGCCACATCCGGCAATCCGCCGTCCAGGTCACCCCGTTCGAGCTGCTGCCCCGCGGCGTGCCGCTGCGGACCGCTTTCACCGACATCAAGACGGTCTCGACCAAGCTTGGGGCGCAACTCACCGACGAGTTCCGGCTCAACTACGTCCTTCGCTTCTCCGACAGCGCCTATCTCGACCAGGCCGACGGAGGCTTCCCGTACGTGCCGCTGCCGTACCGAAACCTCAACGACCAGCAGCAGCTGATCATGAGGGGCGAGGCCGAGTGGACGCCGGTGCCGGGCTTCCACAACGTCCTCGGGGCGAATTATTCGAAGTTTGATCGCCTGTTCGCCGGCCCGCTGGATCCCCTCGCGGCGCCGACGCCGACGACCTACCTCGGCGAGCGGACCCGGTTCGACTACCGCGGTGACTGGCAGGTCTCTCCCGGCAACCTCGTCCTTTTCGGGGCCCAGCGCGAGGACGAGCGCTTCGAGACGACCGGCATCGACCGGTCCAACGGCAACACCGCCGGCTTCGCCGAGTTTCAGACCACCCCCTTCGCGGGTGCCTCGCTTGTCGCCAACATCCGCCACGACGCGAACGATCAGTTCGGCGGCGCGAGCACCTACCGGGTGGCGCCGAGCTATATCGTGCCCGGCACCGGGACCCGCCTGAAGGGCAGCGTCGGCACCGGTTTCAAGCCGCCGACCCTAAGCCAGCTCTACCAGGACTACCCGGGCTTCCGCTTCTTCGGGAACCCGAACCTGCGGCCGGAGGAGAGCTTCGGCTTCGACGGGGGCTTCGAACAGCCGCTGTTCGACGGGTTCATGACGGTGGGGGCGACCTACTACGAGACCGACTTCAAGAACCTCATCCAGACGACGTTCCTCCCGACCTTCTCCACCAACGTGAACGTCGGCCGGGCGACCGCCTACGGCACCGAGAGCTTCGTCGCCCTGCGCTTCAACGAGTTCTGGAGCGGGCGCCTGGACTGGACCACCACGGTGACGAAGGACGAGATCGCCCACCAGGAACTGCTGCGCCGGCCACGCAATAAGGTCAGTGCGACCGCGATCTGGAACCTGATGCCGGGCCTGACCATGACCGGCACGCTCATCGTGTTGGGGTCGTTCGTGGACGGCAACCGGGACTTCTCCGTGCCGCGCCTGAGAGCTCCCGGCTTCACGCTGGTGAACCTGTCGGTCAACTACGCCTGGAGCGAGACGCTCACGGTGTTCGGGCGGATCGATAACCTGTTCGACCAGCGCTACCAAAACCCGACCGGCTTCCAGGGTCCGGGGCTCGCCGTCTATGGCGGTGTCCGCGTGACGTCGTTTTGAGGTCGTCGATGCCGTTGCGCCTCGCCCTCGTGGCCATCCTGTCCGCCGTGCCTTTGGTCGCGGCGGCGGCACCCGTGCGTGTGGTCTCGATGAACCTCTGTGCCGACGAACTCGTCCTGCTGCTGGCCGACCGCGATCAAGTGCTGGCGGTCACCTACCTCGCCCGAGATCCGCGCGGGTCGACCGTCGCGAGCGAGGCGGTCGGGCTGCCGGTGACCCGGGGGCTCACCGAGGAGGTCGTCGCGTTGAAGCCCGACCTGGTCATCGCCGGTGCCTTCACGACGCGCACGACGGTGGGCATGCTCAAACGCGTCGGCGCCCCCGTGCTCGAACTCGGCGTGCCGACCGACCTGGACGGCGTCCGCGCCCAGATCCGGCAGGTCGCGGCGGCGCTCGGTCATCCCGAACGGGGCGAGGCGATGGTGGCGGCGCTCGATGCGCGTCTTGCCGCCATCGTGCCGGCCAAGCAGCCTCTTCGCGCCCTGGTAATGCGTCCGAACGCCTTCACGGTCGCGCCCGGCGGGCTCGGGGACGCGCTGATCCGCGCCGCCGGCCTCGTCAACGTCTGGGCCGAGATCGGGCGTGACCGCTTCGGGCAGGTGCCCCTCGAAGCGGCGGCGCTGGCGAACCCGGACCTGATCGTCGTCGACGGGGGCGAGCCGGGCTGGCCTTCTTTGGCCGACACCCTCCTGCACCATCCCGTGTTCCAGGCCCTCGCACGAGCGCATCGGACGGTCGACATCCCGAATCGCTTCTGGACCTGTCCGGGGCCGCAGGTCGCGGAGGTCGTTGCGCGGCTCGCCGAGGCTGCGAATGCACGGGCGCCCGGACCATGAACGCCCCCATCACCGCGCTCAGCCCCGTGGCATCCCGGCGCCTCGGCACGCCGCGGGGCCGGCGCGCCGTCATCGCTATCCTCGGCATCGCCGTCGTCGCGCTGACGCTCGCCTCAATCGCCATCGGCTACGCGCCCTTCGACGTGCCCACCGCCTTCGCAGACCTCGTCGCCGGGCGCACGACGCTGCCGGCCCTGGTCCTCTGGGAGCTTCGTATTCCGCGGGCTCTGCTGGGAGCCCTGGTCGGCTTCAGCCTCGGCCTGACCGGCGCGGCCATGCAGGGCTACCTGCGCAACCCGCTCGCGGACCCGGGCATCCTCGGCATCTCTTCGGCGGCGGCGCTGGGCGCGGTCATCGTGTTCTACGGCGGTTTCGCCGCCACCATGAGCCTTGCCCTGCCGCTAGGCGGCATCGCGGGCGCCGGCGTCGCCGCGCTCCTCCTGAACGCTCTCGCCGCCCGCGGCAGCAGCACCCTCGGGCTGATACTCGCGGGGGTTGGCCTGTCGAGCCTGGCCGGGGCTTTGACCGCCCTGGCGTTGAACCTGTCGCCGAACCCCTACGCGGCGCTGGAAATCGTGTTCTGGCTGATGGGCTCGCTCAGCGACCGCAGCCTCGACCACGTGCTCCTCTGCCTGCCGCTGATGGCTGTCGGCTGGGCCCTGATGCTGTCGACCAGTTCCGCCCTCGACGCCCTGACGCTCGGCGTGGACACCGCCACGAGCCTCGGGGTAGGCCTGGTCTCCGTGCGCCTGCGTCTCGTCACCGGTGCGGCCTTGGCCGTCGGCAGCGGGGTCGCGGTGTCCGGAGCCATCGGTTTCGTCGGCCTCGTCGTGCCGCACCTGATGCGGCCGCTGGTCGGGTCTCGCCCCGGCGCCTGCCTGCTGCCGAGCGGCCTCGCGGGAGCGGTCCTGGTCCTTGCGGCGGATATCGGCGTGCGCCTGCTCGCCACCCGGCCGGAACTCAAGCTCGGCGTCGTGACGGCGCTGGTCGGGGCGCCATTCCTGATCGTGCTGCTCCTGCGCAGCCGTGGGAGGCGGGCATGAGCCTTGACCTTCACGACGCGCTGGTGACGCTGGGTGGCCGGACCATCCTCTCGGACATCGGTCTCACCCTGGAGCCCGGCCGCTTCGTCGGGCTGGTCGGCCCGAACGGAGCCGGCAAGACCACGCTCCTTCGTGCCTTGGCGGGGCTCATTGTCCCGACGCAGGGTCAGGTCACCCTCGACGGCCGTCCGTTGTCCGGCTTGGCCCGCGAGCAGCGTGCCCGCCGCATCGCCGCCCTGTTCCAGGGTGCGGGGGTCGGCTGGCCGATGACGGTTCGCGAGATCGTGGCGCTCGGCCGGCTTCCGCACCGCCGGGCCTTCGCATCTCCCACCGAAGTCGACGATGCCGCGGTCGCGCGGGCGATGGCGCGCACCGACATCCTCCACCTCGCAGCCCGAGCCGAGCCGACCCTTTCCTCGGGCGAGCGCATGCGGGCGCTGCTCGCCCGGGCGCTCGCGGTCGAGGCGCCGTGGCTTCTCGTCGACGAGCCGGTCACGGCCCTCGACCCAGCGCACCAACTCGACGCGATGGCGCTTCTGAGGAGCGTCTCCCGGGACGGCACCGGCGTCGTCGCCGTGCTGCATGACCTGACGCTCGCGGCTAGGTTCTGCGACCGCATCGTCGTGCTGGCCGGTGGCCGCCTCGTCGCGGACGGAACCCCGGAGGAGGCCCTTACCGACGTCCTTCTGACCGAGGCGTTCGGCGTCACGGCCGAGCGGGGCTGGGCTTCGGACGGAACACGATACATTCTGCCCTGGGCGCGGTCCGGGGCTCAGACGGAGGAACGCGATGACGTCACCACCACGGGCTGACGCGGTCACGACCCTGCTGCGGGAAGCACTGGCTGATCCCGGCACCGCCTGGAGCCTCGGCAGCTTCGGGGCCATCGCCGAGTTCATGCGCGATCCCGAGGAGGCTACGTCGCCGCTGCCGGACGGGCGAATGGGCCTGGCGACGGAGCGGGGCGCCATAGCGCTCGCTCCCGGTCCCGACCTGCGCCCGGTGGCCTACGAGACCGCCGTCGCGACCGGCTGGAACCACGCCGTCGCCCTGTGCCTGCCTGAGGCGAGCTGCGCGATGAACCGGCGCGGCGCGGTGACGGAGCTCGGCCCGGACCGGGACGCCGCCCGCGAACGGGACCGCGACGCCATCCTGTTCGATCTGGGCCTCGGCCTCCTGGCGGTCGATGCCTGCGTGCGCACGAGCGACCCGGAGGCCATCGCCTGCCTTCGGTCCGGCGTCGGGCTTCCCCTGTTTGACCCTGCGAGCCCCATCGGCCGCCAACTCGTCGCGCTGAGCCCCCACAGGGTGTTCCTCGCCCGGATCGGCCGCATCGAGGTCTACGCCCCGATCCCGGGGCCCGGGGGTACCAGCCCGGAGGGCCCTCACACTCATGTCCTGCCAAAGCTCCTGCGCGGAGGCCGTACGCACGCGGCGACCACGCCGATCCCGGCGGGCTGGGTCCCCTGTGCCGGCATCCATCCGGCTCACCCCTACAAGGACATGATGGGTCAGCGCATCGCCTTCGATGTCGCCCGGCACGACGCCTTCCAGACCCTCCTCGACCGGTGGGGTGATCCTGACTTGCTCGCGGCCAAGCGCGGCGATGACCTCGGCCCAGACAGCCTCGTCTCGAACCGCCACGCGCAGGCTGCCCGCCGTGTCTCCGAGGTCCAGGCGCGCTACCTGCGCGGCGAGACCGTCGAGGCCGACCCCGAACTCGACGAGGACGAGGACGCCGCCAACCATGCCTGACCCAGCGCTCCATGGACGTTGAGGCACCCCCGCGCCGACAGAGGGTGGTGGGGCTGATCGGGTGCCCCGGCGCGGGCAAGACGACCTACGCGCGCCGGTACGACCCGCTGCAGGGCTGGGTGCACCTCACCCTGGACGACCTGCGTCAGACATTCTGGCCGCCGGACCGTCAGGTCTACTGGCAGGTGCGCCGGACGGACTGGGACGAGAGGGCGCGTCAATTGCTCCACGGCGTGAAGGTCGCTGCCCTGGATACGGCCCTGGCGGCGGAGTTCAGCGTTGTGATGGCCGACACCCACCTGACCCGCGAGGTCTTCGAGGCCGAGCTTGAGGTCGTCGAGCGATACGGTCTCTCGGTCGAGTGGAAGGTGTTCGACCTTTCCTGGGAGACGCTCCTCGCCCGCAACGAGGCCCGCGGCGGGGTCGACCCGTCACATCGTCAGCCGGAGACCGTCCTGCGGTTGGCCTACGAAGCCTTTCAGGCACCCGACGCGTGGTGGCGCTCGCTCCCAAAGGCTCAAGTCGAGCTCATCAAGCCTTGAAACGTGCCTACCGTTTGAGCTGCAAATCGGCCATTGCGCCTTCGCAAAGGTGTCTTCTTTGCCATCTGCCTCTGGAATACCGTCGGGCCCTGCTAGGCGGTGACCAAAGGCGCATCGCCCTTCTGGTAGCATCGAAACATGTGTCTGCTTTCGGGATCTGGGCAGCCGTGCATGAGTGACTGCGTTGGGCGCCTTGCGGAACGTCCGGTTTGTGAAGTTGCGTTGCGGCTTGGAGAGGGTCCACCGCTGATAGCAGCGTGACGGGCAGCAGCAGAGCCTCAAAAATTATCGTGCCACCTCAATGACATAAGTGTTCGTATTTTTGTTCAGACTGGCGCGCGAATCTTCTCAATGACTCAGGGGGCTAAGCCCTGCAGTTGAGAGATTGCTGCGGAAGCACTGCAGAAGCGAACGGCTCGAAATGCTCGTTCAGCCCCTCCTCTCCGCGGCTGCCGTTTCCGCCAGCATGACGCTTTCCAGCCACACTCAGGACGCGGCCACGACGGCCGAACTCGCCCCGACCGGCGCTCCGGGTCGGTCTCGTCGAGGCGCCGTTCGCTAGCCTGATCTTCGTCTGCCGTGCTGCCGATGGAGAGCTCAATGGTGTGACTGCCGATCTGAGCGCGGATCTCGCCCGCCAGGTCGGCCTGCCGCTGGCCGTCGCACTGTTCCCGAATTCCGTTGCCGCGGCGGCCGCCCTCTAGGCCGCGGCGATCGATGTCAGCTTCATGCCGGTCGACGCGACCCGCCGGCAGGTAATCGATTTCGGTCCCGGCTACTACGATCTGGAGAGCACATATTTGGTCAGCGCCGGGGCGGGCATCACTAACGTGGCGCAGGTGGACAGGCCGGGCCTCCGGGTCCTGGCGATCGACGGCACCACGACGTTGCGCGCCTCCGCCCGCACGCTGACGCACACGCAGCCGGTTGCCGTCCCGTCCGTGGCCGAGGCGGTCGCGCGCATGCGCGCCGGTCAGGCGGACGCCTTCGCCCTCTCGCGCGACACGCTGCGGCCGGTGGTCCCGCAGGTCCCTGGCTCCCGGATCGTCGCGGGCGGCTTCCAGCAGACGCAAGTCGCCGTCGCCATTCCGAAGGGCCGACCTGCCGCCCTCGCCCGCGTCACGGCGTGGCTCGATGGGGCGAAGCGCACCGGCGTCGTCCGGCGGATCTTCGATGCCCGCGGCTTCCGCGACGACGCGGTCGCGCGCTAGGAGGCATGAAACACTCCTGCCAAGGCTGCGTTCGGTATCGCGCGGATCCAGTGGGGGGCGATGATACGTTTTTCGACTGCGCCCCAAGGCGCTGGCCCCGAGAACAAGGAAGACGATTCGCCGATGGCAAATGACGACACTCTCGCGAAGGCGCTTGCCAACGTGAGGCAGCAGCGCGCGACCCTTGAGGCTGATTTTGAACGGGTCGGCGCCGAGCTGACGAAACTCCGCCTTGCCGAGCGGTCGCTCGCATCGATCGTGGAGGGCACGCCGCTGGACGAGCCTGCCGACGATTTGCCGACACACCGTCGCGCTCCGGCTGGCGAGGATCGGCCTCGTGGTAGCCGTGGCCCCCGGGGACCGCGCGCCAACTCGGCCAAGGGGCGGCTGAAGGCGCTCCTTGAGGAGGCTGGCTCTGAAGGCTTGACGCACGCCGAGCTCAGCGAGCGCCTCACGGACGTGGCCGCCAACACCCTGAACACGTACCTCAGTGTGATGGCCAACAGCGGCGAGTTGGAGCGGGACGGCGACAGATACCGTACCGGCGCTCCGGCGCCTGGTGAGCCGAACGACGCTTCTGACGATGAGGACGCTCCCGCCGAGGATGATCGGGATGGTGGCGAAAAGGCTGAGGCAGCCGAGTAAGCTCGCCTGACCCGACGTCGCTGCGCTGGTGCAGCAGGTTGCTCCTACACAGCGGCTAGGGATATTCGAGCCCAGGGGCATGTAGCTCAACGGTTAGAGCCGACCGCTCATAACGGTTTGGTTGTAGGTTCGAGGCCTGCCGGGCCCACCATCTCGGAGCAGCCGGCGTCTAGAGCCCGCTGGCGTCATCTTTATCGACGAGAGCGGCGAGGGGCCGGTTGTGCGGCTACGCAAGCGGCAGGCGAGGTGACTCTGACCGTGAGCCAGCTGCTCGCTGAACCGAAAGGGCACCGCGGCGAAACGGTCATCGTCCGTGGGATCCGGTGCGTCGATCCAGGGCCTGGCGGGTTCATCTGCGAGGCTGCGGTGGGCGGTCGGCAGCTGTGAGTGGACGCTTCCGGGCTCGGCGGGACAACGGCAGCGATTGCCGAGAAGCTGATCGGCCCGTGCAACGGGCTCGCGGCGCTGGCCAAGCCGACCTGCACCTTCGACGTGACGTTCGTTCCGACCGGCTCGGGCTTCTAGGACGGCGTGACGATCATCAACACGCCCGAGATCGATATGAGCGCTCCGCGGCGTCGGTGAAGCCTCTGGTTGCCGGCGCCGGCAGCGCCTGTATCCTGGCGAGATGCGCACAGCCCTCGGCGTCCTCCTGCTACTCGCCGGCCGAGCCCTGGCCGCCGAGCCGATCGTGGGCCGCGCCTCGGTCACGGACGGCGACACGGTCGTGATCCGTGGGACCCGGATCCGCCTGCACGGCATCGACGCACCGGAGAGCGCGCAGCTCTGCCAGGACGCCGCCGGCAAGTCCTATCGCTGCGGGCAGGTCGCGGCGCTCGCTTTGGCTGACCGGATCGGCGAGGCGAACGTCTCGTGCGAACCGCGTGACACTGACCGGTACGGCCGCACCGTCGCCGTGTGCCGAAAGGGCGAGGAGGACCTGAACGCCTGGATGGTCAACCAGGGCTACGCCACAGCCTACCAGCGCTACTCGCGCGACTACGTCGGGGCCGAGACCACCGCGAGGGCGCTGAAGCGCGGGCTCTGGGCCGGCACCTTCGATCCGCCGTCGGACTGGAGGCGCGCCAAGCGCGCCAGCGGCATCGAGACCCGGCCGGAGATGGAGAAGCATCCGGAACCTGCTCCGGCGCCCACACAGACCGCTTGCGCGATCAAGGGCAACATCTCTCGCAAGGGCGACAAGATCTACCACCTGCCCGGAAGCCGTGACTACGACCGGACCGTCATCACGACGGGCTCTGGCGAGCGCATGTTCTGCAGCGAGGACGAGGCGAAGGCTGCCGGCTGGCGTGCGGAGCGGGGTTGATCCAGTGAGAGTCGGCCCCGCCCCAAGCTGCTCACCGGGCGGGGAGGCGTCCGAGCTCGCCACCAAGTGAACCACGGCGGTACTCTCTCACTGGGTCGCCTTAGGCTCGGCGCGCCGTTGGGCATCCGCATTGGGAACCAACACAGTCGCGATCGAGAGACCGCCAATGTCGCGAATGGATATGATGGCGCGCTGGCTCCCGCCTCGGCGAGTGATTTCGCCGATGACGACCTCAAGCACGTACTGAGCGTGCGCGATAGCCGCGTTCACATCCGGCGCCTCCCGTCCCTCCCCATCCCAATCAGACAGACTGCCGGCGTGGATATCGAAGAAATACCGGCTCATTGTGCCTCCTGAGCATAGGCGAGGCCGAACCGGCGCGACTGTGCATCGTGTGCAATGCGCTGCAGCGCGATTGGTTACAGCGTCAAAAATGGCCGAAAGAGACTGGTGCGGAGAGCAGTCAACGCCAAAATGATCGATGCAACAAAAGCTTGCGCCCGTTGACAAGGCGGCCTGAGGCTTAGGGCAATTCGATGTATTGTGCCGAGAGATTAATCGGATCGTATAAGCGTCGTGTTCGGCGGGAAGCCTGTCGTGATGACATATGGGAGTCCTGAAGGCTAAGCCGCCTTCGCTCAGTGCCGCCGGTGGTTTTGCACGCTCGGCCCTACCAAATTTGCAAAGGGGAAGCGGCAGTTGATCTCACCAGAGTGTGATCTGAGCGCCCTAGTGATCCGTGAGGTCGATGCTGGCCCGCGCCCGCATCACGAGCAAGCCATCTTCGTCGTAAGCTCGGGCGGTACACTCGGTCGCCCCGTCGACCGTAAGCGATGTTCCGGCCCCATCTTTTGTGGAGCAACCTGACCGGGCAGTTTGACGATCCGCACGAGAGGATCGTTTTGTGTCTGGACTTGACCGCAGACTTGAGCCGGAGGGGACGGTCCGGCGTTTCGAGGTGATCGACGGCGCGGTCGGCCGCAGGCGCTGGAGCGCCGACGACCGGGCGCGGATCCTGGAGGAGACGTTCGTTCCGGGCGCGGTGGTGTCGGTGGTGGCCCGCCGCCACGGGTTGACCCCGCAGCAGCTGTTCACGTGGCGGCGCGAGGCGCGCCAGACCGCGGCGCTGCCGGCTTTCGTGCCGGCGGTG
>NZ_FOMM01000053.1:0-10055 GCF_900112625.1 Methylobacterium sp. 13MFTsu3.1M2 | reverse complement strand
TGTCAAACGGCATTGGAACGGGACCCCGGATCGGCTTCCAATCGGGACCCCATCGTGAGCGTGGCGTGACGCCCCTGGTCAGCCCGGCGGAGCGGGTCGGGGTAGCGCAGCCGGGCTGAGCAGGGATCCTGGAGGCGCGGGGTACGAGCCGACCTCAGGCGCGGTTCTTGAAGCGCCAGCTCTCGTTGCCGGTCTCGACGATCTCGCAGTGATGTGTGAGCCGGTCGAGCAACGCCGTGGTCATCTTGGCGTCGCCGGCAAACACGCTCGGCCACTCACCGAAGGCGAGGTTGGTGGAGACCACGATCGAGGTGGTCTCGTAGAGACGGCTGATCAGGTGGAACAGCAGCTGCCCGCCCGACTGCGCGAACGGCAGATAGCCGAGCTCGTCCAGCACCACGAGGTCGAGCCTGGCGAGATGGTCCGCGATGCGGCCCTGCCGGCCGGCACGCGCCTCGGCTTCGAGCCGATTGACGAGGTCGACCACGTTGTAGAACCGGGCTCGTGCCCCGTCTCGGATGCAGGCCCGGGCGATCGCGATGGCGAGATGGGTCTTGCCCGTGCCGGTGCCGCCGACCAGCACGACGTTGCGCTGATGGGCCAGGAACTCGCCGCCAGCGAGGTCGCGCACCAGGATCTCGTTGATCGGAGTGCCATCGAAGGCGAACTCGGCGATGTCCTTGGCCAGGGGCAGCTTGGCGATCGTCATCTGGTAGCGGATCGAGCGCGCCTGCTTCTCGCTGATCTCGGCCTGAAGCAGGTCGCCGACGATCTGCTGCGGCTCGTGGGTTCGCTTCACCGCAACCTTGATGATCTCGTCGTAGGCAGCCTTCATCCCGAACAACTTCAACTCGCCCATGGTGGCGAGGATGTGCTGACGTTCCATCATGGGGCTCTCCTCAGGCTGTCGTAGCGGGCGCAGTCGGCGACGGGCTCATGGCGGAGCCGCAGACCCTCGGGCGTCAGGAGGGTCACCGGTGCGATGGGCTCGCGCTGGCGAGCCAGGATGTTGAGGATGACGTCGGCCGAGTGCACGCCCTCGCGCAGCGCCTCGGCGCAGGCGGCCTCCACCGCGGGCAGGCCATCGCCGAGCACGGCGGTCAGGATCTCGACCATCTGCCGGTCACCGTCGGCAGAGCCGGCGAGCTTGCGCCGGACCCGGTCGAGGGCGGCGGGCAGGACCCAGTCCTTGAACGGTGCGCCGTTGCGCAGCGCGCCGGGCTTGCGGGCCAGCACGGGGACGTAGTGCCAGGGATCGAACACCGTCTGGTTGCGGCCGAAGACGCGGGCGTGCTCGGCGACGATGCGGCCGTCCTGCCGGATCTCGACGCGCTCGGCATAGGCTCGCACCTCAGCCGGACGGCCGATGGCCGAGGCGGCCACCGAGTAGCGGTTGTTGTCGAAGCGCACGAGGCAGGTCGAGGACACCGAGGCGGTGACGGCGTGGAAGCCGTCGAAGCGACCGGCATAGGGTACCAGCGCCGCTCGCTCGGCCTCGAAGGCCTGCCACACGGTCATATCCGACTGCTCGGGATGCGGGTGGGCCTTGGCGTAGGCGATCACCCCATCGAGCAGCAGGGCGTTCAGCTCGTCGTAGCTCTTCACCCGGACGCGCGGGGTGAACAGCCGCTCGCGCACCAGCCCGACCTGGTTCTCGACCTGGCCCTTCTCCCAGCCCGAGGCCGGGGTGCAGGCCACCGGCTCGACGAGGTAGTGCGAGCACATCTGCAGGAAGCGGCGATTGTAGGCGCGCTCGCGCCCGACGAAGATCGTCTCCACCGCGGTCTTCATGTTGTCGTAGATGCCGCGCTGGCAGGTGCCGCGGAAGAAAGCGAACGCCCGGTCGTGGGCGTCGAACACCATCTCCTGGCTCTCGCGCGGGTAGGCCCGCACGAACAACATGCGCGAGTGGCAGAGCCGGACGTGGGCGACCTTGACCGTCGTGGTCGTGCCGCCGATCAGCACGATCTCGTGGCTCCAATCGAACTGGTAGGCCTCACCCGGGGCGAAGACGAGCGGCACGAAGGCGGGGGCCGTCACGGCGGTGCGCGTGCGCCTCCACCCCTTGGCGTAGCGGCGCACCGCGTCGTAGCCGCCCTCGTAGCCGAGCCCGCGCAGCGCCTCGAAGACACGGATCAGGGTCAGCCGCTCGCGGGGAGCCTTGCCGGCGTTGGCCAGAAGCATCCCGTCGAGTGCCTCCCGCCATGGCCCGAGTTTGGGCGCGGGCTGACTGGTGCGGGTGTAGCGGAAGGCGGTCGCCTCAGAGCGGATCACCTTCCGCACGACCTTACGGGAGACCTTCAGCTCCCGGCAAATCTGCTTGATCGGCTTCTGCTGCACGAAAAAGGCGCGGCGGATCTTGGCGATCGTCTCCACGACAAACATCCCCCGCGCTCCTCCCGTTCGAACACGAGAGGCAGTCTGGATGAGTTGTCCTGGGGTCCCGTTTGGACGCCGATCACCCCAAAAACGGGGTCCTTATTCCACGCTTAAACACAGAGATCGCCGACATCCTTGCGGAGCGGGGACCTCTGACACCGTCCGAGATCCTACCCGAATTGAGGGACGTGACGATCCGCGGCGCAGCCCTGCACAAGGAGCCCCTCACCCCCGCCACGCTGAAGAAGAAGATGGACGTCCGCGTCTTTTGGAACCGGTATTTCGAGGTCCAAAAGGAGGGCCGTTACGCACGCAAGGGCGACTGATGACCCCAACCCAGCGGAGTGAGGCAGCCTCACCGTACCCAGTAAAAGAAAAGGGCCGCCAAAACGCTGGCAGCCCTCCTTTACTCTAGGTTGCCACGATGCGGAACTTTGGTGTTGGAAATCGCAACACAGGTTCCGCTATCAGTAGTCCTCGAACCAAGCCGGCAGAAGCCGCATCACGGTCTCGGCGTCGGCCAAGATCGCCGAGCGGGCATAGTCGCGCTTGAGCGTCTTCACGAACGCCTCCGCGATGCCGTTGCTCTGCGGCGAACGCACCGGGGTGTGCAGCAGCCGTAGGCCGAGCGCGGCGGCCGTCTGAGCAGTCTCCTTGGCGATGTAGGCGGAGCCGTTGTCAGACAGCCATTCGACCGGGTGCGGGGTCTTCGTCGCGCCGAACCAGCGCTCGCAGCAGGCGATCATCAGGTTGCAGACCATCTCGGCCGAGACGCCCGTCGTGGTCGCCGACCAGGCGATGATTTCACGGTCGCACGCGTCGATGGCAAACAGCACGCGGACGACCGCTCCGTCCCGGCAGCGCAGTTCGAGGTGATCCGAGCGACCCGCTCCACGTTCGAGCGTAACGCCACCACGGTGCCGTCGTGGGTGCGGCCGGGCCGCCGGGCGGTGTGCGGCGCGAGGGTGAGCCCGTTCGCCCGCAGGATGCGCAGCACCCGCTTGGCATTGACGCTCGCTTCGCAGCGCGAGTGCAGTGCCCGGTTCACCAGTGCGGTGACGCGGCGATAGCCGTAGCTCGGGCGGGCATCGACGATCGCGCGGATCGTCGGCAGCAGCTGCGCATCCTCGGGCTTGCGGTAGGGACCGCGCGGCTGGGCGGGGCGGCTCAGGCGCTCGGCCAGGTGGGAGCGGGCCACGCCGAGCGTGTCGGCGACCGCCTTCACCGTTAACCGCCCGTCGAACCGCCCCAGGAGCTGAGCGGCGAGGTCGGTTTTTTTGTGCGGGCGAGGTCGAGCGCCTCCTTCAGGATCTCGACCTCCATGGTCTTGCGCCCGAGCAGACGTTCGAGGTCGCGCACGCGCCGCTCCAGCTCACGAACCCGGCTGGTGCCGACGACCTCCTCGTCGGCGTGCACGGCCTGATGGCTGCCCTCCAGCATGCGCCGCTTCCACGAGAACAGCAGGCTGGGCGAGATGCCGTAGCGGCGGGCGACGAACGACACGGACGAGCCGGGCTGCTGGCTCTCCTCGACGAGGCGGCTCTTCTCGGTGGTAGACCAGCGCCGTCGACGCTGAACGCCGGTCAGGATCTCGCCGTGCACCGGTGGGGCGGTCGGATCGGATGACATAGCCTTACCCATAGGCCAACGCCTATGCCTTCGTGAGCTATGCCACCTGTCCGGTCAAAACGGGGTGCGGTTCACTGGCTGCCGTTGGCGCCGGGCGCGATCTGATGTCAGTTGGAGCCCCAGACTTAAATCATGCTGTAACCGGCGGATGTGATCACCGGCCTGTCGCAAAGCCCGTCCCTAACCGGCTTGCGGCAGGCAGGTCGGGTTCTTGCGCCCATCGCCCTTCGGTGCGGACCCGACCCGCCATCTTCAAAGCTCTTGTGGCAATGGCCGCTTCAGCCGCGCCACTTGGCCGCGAACTCCCAGACCGGCGGCCCCCAGGTCTGCCCGGGCTTCGTCCGGTAGCCGGAGAAGCGACCTGACCCAGCCCTTACTTGTCGTCCCACTTCATGGCATCCAGCCTTATGGAAGCGACCTCCATTCCTGTCCCATCCACGTCGATCACGATTGCGATCTCGGCGCCGCGTTGGGCTATCTCTGCTTCTGCAAGCCGCTTGGCCGCGGCTCGATCTTCGAGTCCCTCAGCCTCACCGATGACGGCGCCGTCACTGCGGAATTCAACACGGTAGGTCATGGCCTCACATGCCATGGGCGGATGACGGGTTCAAAGCACTCGATCCGGTCGCGCCGGGAGGCGGGAGGCGGGAGGTTCATGAGGCGGGGCTAAGCGACAGGAACGATTGGTTCTAGCCGACATAGCTATGCGCCGCTCTGATCCGCCGGTATGCATCGTCGCCAACCGAACACCTGAAGGCGAAGGGCTATCTGAAATGAGAGGCACAGCTTTGGTTTCAGTACCAAATAGGTAGGTGCAACCAAGCGCGCTCTGACCGGCTAGCGCCTTAAGGTGACTGGCAACTCGGAGGAGGCGATGACTCGTCATTTCGCTGCCGCTTTCGCCATCGTTATCGCCGGAGCGCCGGTCTCGGCTCTGAGTCAGAACCTTAATCTTCCGGCCGTAGAAGCCGGCACTCGCATCACTGCTGCGTCTTCCCGAATTGGTGAGCACATCGATTGGGGAGTAGGGAGTTGCGGTGAGCCGGTGCACTTGCCTGGCACATGCGTCTGGAAACTGGACCGCGGGCTTTCTCTCACAGCTCATGCGTATGGTTCGCAAACAGCCGCCACGATCATCATCACCCGTTGGATGCCCGTAGATTTGAAGGATGCTTCGGCACGCATGAAGTTTGATCGGGCATGCCGCGGGCTAGTTGCAGCCCTAATGCCATCTTGGCCGGCCTCTCAAATCGGTGCATTCACTAGTGCGCTGATTGGTTCAGCCGAGAAAGACCGCCTAGCCAACGTCGAGGCAACAGGGTTCGCCCTCTATATCTATCCAGGGTCCATAACCTGTGAGGCGCAGCGGGCAAATGACTAGCCTTCAGCTCCCTCGCCTTACCGAAGGGCTGCCTCTTGGAAGAGACCCAGAAGGTTGGATGTTTGCAGGACACTGACGGCAAGGTGCGGTAGGCAGGCGCACGCATCAGGGAGGGTGGGCGCCATGAACACCGACCAAGTTGAAGACATGCATCGGGCCCGCGGATCGCTCGCGCGCCAGCGCGACCTGCTCGCCAAGCGCATCGGCGGGATCGAGCTAGCGCCAGTCTCTATGGCCGATGATCTGAGCAAGGTGCTTCTGGCAATCGAGGCCGTGGATCGCACCTTGGCCGACGCAGGTCACCCGTACTTCGACGCCGGAAAATGACTACCGCCGGCGTCATCTCAACGACGAGAATGGCGAGAGGCCGCGTCTTCGGCTCCGTAAAACCGAACCAGGCGAGCACCGGAGCCCTGCATGACGAAGCTGCCTCCCTATGCCCGTGGCCATCTATCGTCGTCAACGACCCGGGATGCAGCTCGCCAGAAGCAGGCAGAGCAGACCCGGTAGGAACTCGACGCTGACAAGATGACGTTGGAACAGCGTATGGCAGAGCTGCGTGCGCAGCGGTTGGCGCTGGCACACGATCTGCCTCGACGGTCGGATGACAAGCCCACTGAATGAGACCTACCTGAACCGTTTGCGGCTACTCGGCGAGCGGGATCGCTTCTACAAGCCGGGTGATTGGACCCTCACCAGCCTCGCTCGAAACGGCTTGGTGGTTCGCACGGGCAGTCAGGATCGCTTCGGTCGCGAGGAATGGTCCATCACCGTTGATGGCCGAAAAGCCATCGTGATGAACGCAGGTAGGCGCACCGGCATCAAGCCCCAGGAAGTGGCGCAGCGCCGTGCAGGATCACAAGGATCCTAGCCTTCAGCGCCATCCCAATCGTCGAGAAAGGCGCAGACCTGATCGCGCACCCTGATCGAGGTGTGTCGCGTAGGCCATGGCAAGATGCCAATGAGCCCAGGTTCCGGACCGCTACCACATCCAGCTCATCACCCATGTGATGGCGATCACGACGATTGCCATGGAGAACTGAGCGATCAGCAAGCCCAGGTAGCGGACCGACTTGAGACGAGGCGGAGCCGGTGGACCGCCGATGATGCCGGGCGTGCCGCTGTGGGGCTGGTCGTCGTTCATGAGGTAGCCCCAGCTCAACGCTCGGGCCCGGCACGGACGACTGCGGCTCGATATGAAGCAACGGCTCGAGAGATAGGCGGTTGCTCATGGGGACGACATCGCTGGGAGCTTGCTCGGACGCATCCAGCCGGAGGCGCTCAGCGTCAGCTTGGCCGGCCTGGAATTGCCTCGAGAAAGTGGAGAGCTCTTTTCCTGAAGGAGGAGGGTTCCGATGGCAGACCGGAAGCAAACCTTTACCCCTGAGTTGCGTGCTGAGGCGGTGCGATTAGCGCAGACGAGCGGGCGGTCCCGCCGGGAGGTCGCCGCCGATCTCGGCGTCGGGCTCTCGACGCTGCGCAACTGGATTGACGGTCGGCGTGAGCGGGAGATGGACAACCCGCCGGCCGACCGGCAGGAGGATATGGCCGCCGAGCTCAAGCGCCTGCGCCGCGAGAACGAGGTGCTGCGCCAGGAGCGGGAAATCCTGAAGCGGGCCACGGCTTTTTTCGTCAAGGAGGGAAGTCGATGAGGTTCCACCTCGTCGACGCGGCGAAGAAGGACTTCCCGGTCGCGCGCCTGTGCAAGGTCCTCGACGTCAGTCCGAGCGGCTATTTCGCCTGGAAGAACCGCCCGGCCTCGACGCGGCAGCGCGAGGATCTCGTGCTGCTTGCCCATGTCCGTTCAGCCTTCACGCTCTCGCACGAGACCTATGGCAGCCCGCGCATGACGCACGAGCTGCGCGAGCAGGGCCTGGCGGCAGGCCGGCGGCGCGTGGCCCGGCTGATGCGGGAGAACGGGCTCAAGGCCCGCCAGCCGCGGCGCTTCCGGCGCACCACGGACAGCGGCCACGCCTTCCCGATGGCGCCCAACCACCTCGACCAGGACTTCACGGCGGCCGGACCCGATCGGAAGTGGGGAAGCGACATCTCCTACATCTGGACGCGTGAGGGTTGGCTGTACCTGGCGGTGGTCCTCGACCTGTACTCCCGACGGGTCGTAGGCTGGGCGGCGGGCGACCGGCTTCACAAGGAACTCGCGCTGACCGCGCTGCGACGCGCCCTCGTCGTCCGGCAGCCGGGGTCAGGTTTACTGCATCATTCCGACCGCGGCAGTCAGTATTGCTCGAACGAGTATCAGGCAGAACTACGAGGACATGGCATCGTGATCTCGATGTCCGGTAAGGGAACTTGCTATGACAACGCGATGGTCGAGACGTTCTTCAAGACGCTGAAGAGCGAGCTGGTCTGGCGCACCGCGTTCCAGACGCGAGCCGAGGCCATCGGCGCGCTGGCCCGTTACATCGATGGCTTCTACAATCCCCGCCGCCGTCACTCGGCGCTGGGCTACACCAGCCCTATCCAGTTCGAGAGTGGCATCGCCCACCAAACCGCTCTCCACTAAACCGAAGCAAGTCCAGTCGCTGCCAGGAGCGAGCTGCTGGATGGTCACGGCGACCTGACAGCGGACGTGGGCATATCGACGCTCGGCGCCATGGAAGACCTGGGCGACTGGTCCTACGGGAGGGCGGCTGGCGATACAAATCAGAAATATTCTACGAAAGAGCTTGCTATCCGCCGCATTCTTCGAGGAAATTACAAATATCTCTTGACTAACGCTCAAATCGGTATCGTTCGTTGCGACTGCACATTGAGGAGATACAAATGGACGATAGCAACCAAGTTTCGGTAGCTGACCACACCGGTGTGATCGATCTGACTGCCAACATCGTCGCAGCCTACGTCTCGAATAATTCCGTGCGGCCGGCTGACCTCCCGGCTCTGCTGAGCGAAGTCCACGCTGCGATCACCGGGCTCAATGGGACCTCTGCTTCCGCCGAGCCTACGGTGGAGAAGGTGACGCCATCGCAGATCCGGAAATCTATCACGCCGGACGCGCTGATCAGCTTCATCGACGGCAAGCCGTACAAGACGCTCAAGCGGCACCTCACCGGCAACGGTCTGACGTTCGAGGAGTACCGCGAGCGCTTCGGCCTGCCGCGGGACTACCCAACCACGGCGGCCAACTACTCAGCCCAGCGCTCCGCGCTCGCAAAGAGCGCGGGCCTGGGCCAGCAGCGCCGGAACGCAGCCCCGAAGGCTGCTGCCGCCGACGAGACGGTTGCAGAGGCGCCGAAGCCCCGTGGGCGGAAGAAGGTGGCAAAGCCTGCGGCTGCGCCGGCCGAGAAACCTGTCCGCGCTCGCAAGACCAAGCAGGCAGCTGCCGCAGCGGAGTGAGGCTGCCAAGCGCGGGAGCGGTGGGGAACCGCGCCGCCTCCCGCGGGTCTACCGAGCATCACGAAGAGACCACTTCGAACCGCCCGGCTCCGGCCGCGGCGGTTTTTTCGCGCCCGGTACCCATCAAATGAATGATGACGGTCAAGCTTTGGCCGTTACCGTCTCCTCTCGAGACTCATCACCTTCAGCCCCGCTGGCACCGCCGCGCGGGGCTTTTTCGTGCTGGCCCGGATGTTGCGGCGTCGTTATCAGCTTCGGATCCCGCGTTGACACCTTGATCCGAAGCGGAGAGCCCGCCCGATCTGTAATCGTGGCGGGCTTTTCTGTGCTCGCGTCGCTGATATAGTCGCAACTGCGGCTCCCCCTTCAGCTTGACGGAGACGCACAACCTTCAGCCCGCCCGGCCTAACGCCGCGGCGGGCTTTTTCGTGCAATGCTGTGCTCAGTGCTGCGTCGTCGGCTTCCGACCCGCAAACATCGTCATTCCATCCGCTTCGACCGCCGTGATGAAGGCATCGTAGGCCTCCTGGTCCGTCGCGAAGGTTTCCTGCCAAGCGGTGCAGCCGCCAGACGACAGGTCGATCACGACCAGCTGCCAAGGATCCCGTGTGTCGGCGTAGCGGTAGATCTCGACGTCGACGATCTCGCCATCGCGGCTGAAGGAGCCAGACAGCTCGGAATGCTCGAAGTCGCGGTCCTCGTCGTCCATCCGGTCCGCCTCATGTCGCCGACAGGAGTGCATTCTACCGCATAAGTTTCGGCGCGGTATGGCTACTGGTGCGCACTCAGCGCGGCCCTTCGACCGGCGGCGTCCATCCTAAAACTGGAACCGGTTTGCGTATCGGCTCACTGAACCGTCATCGCTGCCTGGTGTTTGCGGCACAGGGGCCCTGATTCCGGAGGCGTGAATGTCACGCTACTTCATCAGCACGGCGAACGGTCATGAGGTTCAGGACGAGGAGGGTGTCGAGCTGTCCGGTCGCGAAGCACTACGCACCATCCTTCAGAAGACGCTGACGGCGATCCTCCACGACGAAGACGCGGTCGACGGTAAGCGTCGTTCTCAGGCCACGGCCCTGAGGGGCTGCGGGGCGTAGGCCCAAGGCAGCAGGTCGTCGATATTGCTCTGCGGATGTCCGGCGACGATGCGGGTGATGACGTCGGTCAGGTAGGCCTGCGGCTCGACCCCATTCAGCTTGCAGGTCTCGACCAGCGAGGCGACGACAGCCCAATGCCCGGCCCCACCGTCCGAGCCGGCAAACAGCGCGTTCTTCCGCGTCAGGGCCAACGGCCGGATCGCCCGCTCGAC